>NZ_JAODZS010000007.1:0-128714 GCF_029835375.1 Morganella sp. GD04133
GTTGCAACCTTCGCTGCCGTTGCCGGTCTTCTGCGTTGTTGCGAGGCTGCGTATATTACGTTTCCTCATTTGGTGTCAAGTATTTATTTTCAGACTTTTCACCTTGTTATCTCAGCGGACTTCGCGTCCTGTGCTGTGACAACGGATGCGCATTATAGGGAGTTTTTATCTGACCGCAAGGGGTAATTTATAAAAATGTGCTGACTGCTGATTAATGCAGCAAATCATCCTGTAATCGTCAGTTTTTTCAGCGATTCGAGTCCCAATTGCTGCAAAACCGGCTGTAATTTCTGTGTCGCTTCATCATCCCGCATGCAATACGCCACGTTTTTTTCAGCGGTTAAGTAATGAGGTTTCTCACTGTTATTGATTAACCACTGCACGCGGCGGGCAATCGCTGCACCGGAGTCCACCAGCCGGGTGCCGTCCGGTAATGCCGATTTCAGTTCTTCGGCGATCAGCGGGAAGTGTGTGCATCCCAGCACCACGGTGTCGGGCGGCTCTTTCATATTCCGCCACGGCGCAAGGATAGTTTCCAGGGCACCCGCCGGAATCGCCTCACCGTACAACTTGCGTTCTGCGAGTTCAACCAGCTCCGCCGATCCTAATAGTGATACCTGGCACTCAGAAGCAAACCGGTCAATCAGTTCCCGGGTGTAAGCCCGTTTTACTGTCGCCCGTGTTGCCAGCAGCCCGACCAGGCCGTTACGTGTCAGTTTCGCTGCCGGTTTGATCGCCGGAACCACGCCAACCACCGGAATGTCGGACATTGCACGCAGTGCAGGCAGCGTAATAGTGCTTGCGGTATTACAGGCAATGACAATCACTGCCAGCGGATGCTGCTGAGCAATCTGACGGACAATCTTAGTCACACGTTCGACAATAAAGGCTTCGGTTTTTTCACCGTAAGGAAATGCCTCATTATCGAATGCATAGATATAGTGGAGATCAGGAAGTAATTGTCTTACTTCCTGATAAACAGATAAACCGCCCATGCCGGAGTCAAACAGCAGTACTGTCGGGCGGGTTTTCGGATCAGAAGTTGTAGCTTCCTGTGAGGAAGTATTCGCGGCCAGCGGTTCGATAGCCATACGCAGTCTCGTAGTCTTTATCAAACAGGTTAGCTACTTTACCACGAATTGTCAGATGGTCAGTGATCGGATATGCGGCAGTCACATCAAAAAGACTGACTCCGCTAAGTTCAACACGCTCCGCCGGATACTTATTCCAATCCGTGTCATAACGTTTTCCGATATATTGGTACGTAACTCCCATATCAATATCTGCAACTACCCAGTCAAGCTGATATTTTACTTGCTGTTTTGCTCTGCGCTGCAGAATTTCGTCTTTACCATTACGCGGATCAACATACTGCAATGTCAGTTGATGATGGAAAATACCGGTATCCATTTCACCGACCCACTCAACACCTTTTATTTTTGCCGTATTTTCATTCAGATACTTATTATTTTCATAGATAATAAGATTGTCTATGTCATTCCGGTATGCAGATAAACGCCAACTTAATGGCCCGGACAGTCCCTCAAGGCCAATCTCCCACTGCTTACTTTCTTCCGGCTTCAGATTAGGATTACCCTGTGCCCATTTACTGCTGTACAACTGCCCCAGGTTTGGTGCTTTAAATGCAGTACCATAAGAACCAATTAAACGATACCCATCAATAAATTCCCAGCCAGCACCTGCCTGCCAGGTTGAGTGCCATCCGAATTCAGAGTGATGGTCGCTGCGCACCGCACCTTCGAGAGTAAACTTCTGAATTTCTTTTTGTCCGGTCAGATAGATACCTGTATTGTCAGTACTTTGCTTATCCAGAACAGACGCTGAGTTCGCATCAATTTCTTGTCGCTGCCAATCAACCCCGGTACTTATACCGCCATTTTCAATAGAAAAATGGTTACCCCACTGGATGTTATACTGTTTTGAATTATCGACACTCGAGTCAGCACCGTAATTTCCATATACAGAGTTATAGTTATAATCTTTCAAATGGCTATAGCTTGCCAATAACTGTGTATCATACATCCCGCGGCTGAAACGAAGGCCGGTATCTATGGCGCGATTAAAGATCTCACCCTGATCTGTTCCCCCGGGAAATGAAGGCGCATATGTAGTTCTGTTATTCCAGCCATAGGTTCTTGCAAAAACACCCATTTCATCCGATAACTGATGATCAACACCAAACCACCACGATTTACTCATCGCTCCGTGTTTATTGTGTGATGGTTCATAAACAGGTGATGTGTCATCCAGGATATTATACCCCTTCGTATAGACATAACTTCCGGCCGCACTCAGCGTTGTATTTTCACCTATTTTTTGCATGGTAGACCCATTGTAATTCTGGAAACCATGCGAACCTATTCCGGCATTTAACGTTGTGCCCGGATTTTCCCGCGTCGTAATTATGTTGATGACACCACCGACTGCATCAGAACCATAAATGGCAGAGCGGGATCCCCTTATGTATTCAATTCTCTGAACAAGCGCAATAGGCAATTGGCTCATGTCAAACGCCCCGGAAACGCCAGCCTGATTAGTGCGCATACCATCGATAAGAATGAGAGTATGACGGGCTTCAGAACCCCGGATTGACAGAGTACTAAACTGACCAACGCCACCATTTTGGCTGATATCCACCCCCGGGAGTCTTCTCAGCACATCCAGGACAGAATTCGACTGCCACTTATCTATCTCTTCACGGGTTACAACGGTTACCGGTGCCAGCACGGACGAAACCGGCTGCTGAAAACGGTTAGCAGAAACAATTATCTGATCATCTTTAGTATTAGCAGAAGCGCTAAACGATAACGCGGAAAACACGGCCAGTCCGACAGCGGACAGCGCATAAGGCGAGGTCATTTTCATTTTTTCCTGAGCACCCACATATATATAAAGAGGATGCCACCCGTCTGCTTTGTAGCGTCAGCAGGACGGACGACAAATCTTCGGCAGGTCTTCGGACTCAGGAGGGTACTACGTGATTCCCCGCAACGACTTCCCGTCATTTATAACAGTGTCATCGTGTTGCTTTTACCATTACCGCTGCGCGCCAGTTCCGGAATTTCACCGGATTCCCTTTTCATTCTTATGAAGAAACCGAATTATCATGCTACGATCCGGTTTTAAAACCTGTCCAGAATAAGATGTCTGAATTGTCGGGCGGAACACTTTAATCACCAGGACACGAACATTTTTTGTGATCAGCAAAACGGATCGACGCGCCATGCACAACACGTTACCTATTGAAAATTATGAAGAACAACTTGCGGAAAAGGCAAGAAGTCTGCAAAAAATGATGCAGCCTTTTCAGGCGCCGGATGCTCACGTATTTGCGTCACCGGTTTCACACTACCGGATGCGCGCTGAATTCCGTATCTGGCATGAAGGGGATGATCTCTGGCATATCATGTTTGATCAGCAGACCAAACAGCGTATCCGGATTGATACCTTCCCGGCCGCGAGTCAGCTGATTAATGACATGATGCAGGCCATTTTGCCGTTACTGAAACAGACCCATCTCCTGCGTCACAAACTTTTTCAGATTGATTATCTGTCGACACGCAGCAACAAAATTATTGTTTCCCTGCTCTATCATAAAAAACTCGATGACAGCTGGACAGAAGCCGCCAAAACATTACGGGCACAATTGCAGTCACAGGGTTTTGATTTACAGCTGATTGGCCGTGCCTCTAAAACAAAAATCATGCTGGATAATGATTATGTTGATGAAGTTTTACCGGTCGCAGGTAAAGAGATGATTTACCGCCAGGTGGAAAACAGCTTCACGCAGCCGAATGCGGCGGTCAATATCCATATGCTGGAGTGGGCACTTGCCGCGACAGAAGGTTCAGAGGGCGATTTGCTGGAGCTGTATTGCGGCAACGGCAATTTCTCACTGGCACTGGCGCGTAATTTCCGCCGCGTGCTGGCAACCGAAATCGCCAAACCGTCAGTGGCTGCCGCGCAATATAATATCGATGCTAACCATATCGATAATGTGCAGATTATCCGTATGTCCGCGGAAGATTTCACACAGGCAATGCAGGGCGCACGTGAATTTAACCGTCTCGCGGGGATTGATCTGTCCTCTTATGAATGCAATACCATATTTGTCGATCCGCCACGCAGCGGACTGGATGCGGAAACCGTCAAACTGGTTCAGGGCTACGAGCGGATTCTGTATATTTCCTGTAATCCGGAAACATTATGTGAAAATCTGGAGACACTGAACCAGACACATGATGTCGTGCGGCTGGCGCTGTTTGATCAGTTTCCGTACACCCCGCACATGGAAAGCGGCGTTTTGTTGATCCGGCGCGGATAAGTTGTTACGGGTTTTCCCAAAAAGTTCTTGATCTTTGATCAGGAACTTTTTTACTTTATGAGTTTATATCAATTATTTCTTTATGATCTCCGGCTGACGTCCCGGTTTTCTTTATTCATCAGAATGATCCACTGAGGCCGCTGGCAAGCGGTGAAAAATACGTCATAAAGTGACATTTAAATCCTGTAAATATTCATTCAACGAATATTCATTACACTCATAACATTTCAGAGACAAAAAATAACCCTCACGCAATAGATTAACAACCCACCCAAGTCCATTAAAAAAAACGGTTTCGGTAAATAAATATTTAACAATTTACTGTGAGCAGTTCCTGATATTAATTATTCTTCTGAATTTAAGGTCTTATTTTTATTTTCACTCCTCTATACTCGGCCATAAATAATCCCGCAACTTAACCGAAAGGTATTTTTATGTCTCTGAAGAAAATGACGTTAATTTCAGCCGCCCTGTTATTTGGTAGTTTTCAGGCAAATGCACACAATGTTTGGATTGAACAAACTGACGGCTCTGATTATGTTGTCCGTTTTGGTCATAATCCGACAGAAAAATATCCGGAAAATAAATTAAAACCGGTTCAGGCGGTAATGCATGACGGTAAAATAGAAACGGTCAGCACCACCTTTAAAGATGGTGAAGCTTACTTTGTTATGCCTGAGAATGCGTCAATTATATTATTAGGTTACGACAACGGTGTCTGGAGTAAATTAAAGAACGGCCGTACCGTTGAGAAAAATAAAATTGAAGTACCGGATGCTGAGTTCAGCAAGAACCCGATTAAATTCAGCAAAAATATCGTCAAATGGGATGACAATGCCACAAAAGTCTTTAACACCCCGTATGAGCTGGTACCGATGACCAAACCGGTGGCCGGTCAGGAGGTTGAGATCAAAGCCCTGAAAGATGGTCAGCCGCTGGAAGGCATGAAAATCGCCAAAAGCGAAGAAGACCCGGGTGTGCTGACCAATAAAGACGGCCTGGCAAAATTCAAAGCTGAAAAAGGTGCCAATAAAGTTTACGCCGAATACAAACTGGACACACCGGATAATAAAGAATACGGGTTCCAGCAGCTGGAATATGTTTTATCTTTTGACGCTGAGTAATTAAACGTTATGAAATCTGTTTATTTATTTGTCATTTTACTGATTAACGGGGTGCTGTTGGCAACAACAGCACAAGCTCATTCCATGCATGTGGTTGCACAGCTGGAAGGAAATGTGATCAGCGGCCAGTCTTATTATTCTGATATGTCTCCGGCAAAAGATACTTATGTCGGTACGTATCTGAAAGGCCATGAAGATGATGAAATATCCGGTAAGACCGATGAAAAAGGGTATTTCAAAATCGACGTCCCGGCGACCGGTGATTATATTCTCTATGTTGAAGGTGATGAAGGGCACAAAGTGGAAACGGAAGTGCCGGTTATTTCCGCCACTGCCAATACCGGCAGCGGTGATTCCTCTTCCGGTTATATTCAGATCCGCCAGGATATTGACCAGCTGAAGAATAAGATCTATCTGCAGAATATTCTCGGTGGTGTGGGCTATATCGTGGGTATTTTCGGTGTGATTGCGTTCTTCCGTGCCCGTGAATTAACGAAGCAGGCCGCCAAAAACGCCGCATAACAGGAGGAAGACCATGCATTTATCTGAAGGCGTATTACATCTTCCTGTTCTGGCCGGTGCCGGTGTGGTGGCAGCCGCCGGGGTTGCCATCGGCATCCGTCAGCTGGATACCTCGCGTCTGTCACTGGCAGCCCTGTTCGGGGCTGCGTTTTTTGTCGCCGGAACGATTCATGTACCGATCGGGGTCAGCAGTGTGCATCTGATCTTAAACGGACTTGCCGGATTGTTTCTCGGCTGGGCGGTTTTCCCGGCATTCCTGATAGCCCTTGCGCTGCAGGTGCTGTTTTTTTCCTTCGGCGGCTTCGCGGTTCTCGGGGTTAACCTGTGTAATATTTCCATTCCGGCGCTGCTGGTCTATTACCTGTTCCGGAACTCCCTGCGTCCGGGGCTGAGTCAGGGACGTCTGGTTTATCTCGGGATCATGGCCGGGGTTATCGGTACGCTGGGTACAGTGTGTCTGACCTCACTGGCACTGGTGCTCGACAGCGGTAAATCCTATATCGATCTGGTCTGGCTGCTGTTTATCGGGCATCTGCCGATTTTTGTCACCGATTCCCTGATCAGTGTCGGGATTCTGCTGGCGCTGGCAAAAATGCGTCCGGCTTCCCTGATGGTCAATCAGCCCGGGCAGCATACCTATGGATAACTGGCTGCCTCCCCACCGGCGCCTGCTTCTTGCGGTTCTCTGGGCTTTTTTGCTCAGCGGTATCCGGCAGACCGACTGGCTTATCGCCGGTCTGTCGGGTGCTTTTCTGCTGTTTGTTGTCTGCCGCCGCCGTCAGTTGGGCCGTTCACTGCTGACGGTGCTGAAACTGAATATTTTTATTCTGTTTGTCTGGCTGACACTGCCGTGGAAAATTGAGAGTCAGGGCATTGTGCAATCCCCGGCAGGGGTGTTTCTCGCCCTGCAAATCACGCTGAAAATGAATGCGATTCTGCTGTTTGTCTCTGCAATGCTGACAAACATGACAGATATCGATCTGGCGTGTGCGGTGAAACGTTACCCCCTGCCCGACAAGCTGATAAAGCTGTTTATTCTGACTATCCGCTATATCGCGATTTTCAGTGAAACCAAACAACAGCTTGAAACGGCCATGAAAGCACGGGGATTCCGCAAAGGGATGAATAAACGGACATTTACCATGTTATCCCAGCTGGTCGCCCTGCTGCTGATCAAAGCCATGCACAAAGCGGAAACCACTGAAATGGCGCTGAAAGCCCGGGGTTTTTACGCGCGTCCGTCTTCTGTTAATACAAAAAGGTCTGTTAATGACGTCCCCAAATCCCCTGATTCAGGTCAGCAATCTGGTTGTCAGCCGCAACAATGCGCCGATAATTCAGGATCTGAGCTTTGAACTGAACGCCGGAGAACGGCTTTTTCTGTGCGGTGATATCGGCAGCGGGAAATCGACCCTGCTGCACACACTGTTAGGTTTTATCCCGTTCACCGGAGATATTTCGGTTTTCGGTAAATCCCGTCATTCCGAAGATGATTTCACCGGGGTGCGCGGCCCGCTGGGATTGCTGTTTCAGCATCCGGATGATCAGTTGTTCGGCCCGGGTGTGCTGGATGATGTGATGTTTGGTCCGCTGAATATGGGAATGACACAGGATGCCGCACGGGAGCGCGCTTTACAGTGTCTGGAAATGCTGGATATTGTCCGCCTGAAAGACCGTGCTGTGACGGAGATTTCCGGTGGTGAGAAAAATTTTACCGCGCTGGCCGGTGTGCTGGCAATGTCACCGTCTGTTCTGCTGCTGGATGAACCGACCAACGGCCTGAATGAGAAAAATATTCAGCGTCTGGAAGCGATTCTTACACAGCTGAATCTGCCGATGATTGTTGCCTCGCATAATCAGCAGTTCACGCAGCGGATGGCGCACCGCGTGATCCCGTTTCCCTGCCGTGCCTGATACGGATACTAAAAAGCCGGTCAGTGACCGGCTTTTCATCGTCTTTCTGACACCAATTACTCTGTCACTTCATCCTGCCCGGTGGCACGGCGCTGCTTCATCGCCCGGTAGAGCCACACGGCAATAATCACAATAAAGACGGCAGAAAAGTAGTTTGATCCGGCTTCCGGATATTCCGCACGCATCAGGGCGTTATAGGCAAACAGACCCAGGAAGAACGTGCCGGTCACCAGCTTGGGCATACCTTCCGGCAGCATCTGGTTGAGGTAGCGCTGATGGAAACAATAAACCGCAAGACACAATGCCAGAACCGGAAAAACCGAAAAATGGACTGCGGAATTAAAAAGTGCTGAAAAAGTACCGTGTACTGAAAGCCCGACAATAAAAGCGAGCAGTAAGGTTCCTTTGTCACGGCGATACTGTTCCGTCATAACGTTCTCCTTGGTGATGTGTGCTAAATTAAAGGGGTATAATCGGGGTCATGCATTTTCTCTTGTTCACGGCGATACCAGTAATACGCGCCTCTGGCAATCATCCGCAGCTGTAATACCAGCCGCTCTTCCAGGTATGCCCGCTTTTCCAAATCAATATCCAGAGCTTCCGCACCGGCGCTGAATACGATGGTTACCATCGATTCTGCCTGCAGTTCAGTAAACTGACGCGGCATTTTACTTTCCAGTTCCAGATAGTCTGCCAGTTCTGCAATAAAATGCTGGATTTCCCGTGCGACCGCTGCACGGAATTCTGCGGATGTCCCGGAGCGCTCACGCAATAATAACCTGAAAGCGTTGGGGTTATTACCGATAAACTCCATAAATGTCGCAACTGATGTCCGGATCACACTCCCGCCTTTGGCGATACGCTGACGCGCCTGGCGCATCAGCTGGCGCAGCATCAGCCCGCTCTCATCCACCATCGTCAGCCCCAGCTCATCCACATCCTTGAAATGACGGTAAAAAGAGGTCGGGGCGATCCCGGCTTCACGGGCGACCTCGCGCAGGCTCAGACTGGTGAAGCTGCGCTCGGCGCTGAGCTGGCTGAAGGCAGCTTCAATCAGGGCCCGGCGGGTTTTTTCTTTCTGTTTTGCTCTTACACCAATCACGTTACTCACGGAATTCAGACTCTCAATTTATTCAGACGGATCAATATAACAAACTTAATACTTTTTTCAGTGATGATTAGCTTATGGCCGGTGAAATTCCCGAAAAAAGATTTTCCGAAGTGTGACCTGTAAACCTTACTAATCATAGGCTGATTTTCCATCTGATGTTAAGATGATGTTGTTAATTTATGTATAAACAGGTTATTTCTCATATGCAACAGAACCAGTTTGATGCCATTGTCATCGGCTCCGGCCCGGGTGGCGAAGGTGTGGCAATGGGACTTGTGAAGCAAGGGAAACGGGTTGCCGTAATTGAGCGTTATGATGACGTCGGCGGCGGCTGTACCCACTGGGGAACGATTCCTTCCAAAGCACTGCGCCACGCCGTCAGCCGTATTATCGAATTTAACCAGAATCCGCTGTACAGTGATAACTCCCGGGTTCTGAAATCGTCATTTTCTGAGATCCTGGCACACGCCGGCCGCGTCATTACCCAGCAAACCGGTATGCGCCGTGGTTTCTATGAGCGCAACGGCTGCACCATGTTCTGCGGTGAAGCCAAATTCACCGAAGAGGGTGATGTCCGTGTGCGCTACAGCGACGGCAGCTGCGATATTCTCCGTGCAGAGAATGTGGTTATTGCCACCGGCTCGCGCCCGTACTGCCCGCCGGATGTGGATTTCAGCCACTCCCGCATCTATAACAGCGACACCATTCTGTCACTGACACACGAACCGCGCCATGTCATCATTTATGGTGCCGGGGTTATCGGCTGTGAATATGCCTCTATTTTCCGCGGCCTGAGTGTGAAGGTGGATCTGATCAACACCCGCGACCGCCTGCTGGCGTTTCTCGACCAGGAGATGTCGGACGCCCTCACCTATCACTTCTGGAACAACGGCGTGGTTATCCGCCAGAATGAAGAGTATGAGCGGATTGAGGGCACGGATGACGGTGTGATTATTCACTTCCGCTCCGGAAAAAAAGTGAAGGCGGACTGCCTGCTCTTTGCCAACGGTCGCACCGGTAACACCGATAATCTCGGTCTTGAGCATGTCGGGATCACCGCTGACAGCCGGGGTCTTATCAGTGTCAATGATACCTATCAGACCAGCAACCCGGCGATTTATGCGGTCGGGGATGTTATCGGCTACCCGAGCCTCGCCTCGGCGGCTTATGACCAGGGGCGGATTGCCGCCCGTGCTATCACCCATGACGGCAATGCACCGCTGCATCTGATAGAGGATATCCCGACCGGGATTTACACCATTCCGGAAATCAGCTCAGTCGGTAAAACAGAGCAACAGCTGACGGCGATGAAGATCCCGTATGAAGTGGGCCGGGCGCAGTTCAAACACCTGGCACGGGCACAAATCGCCGGGCTGGATGCAGGCAGCCTGAAAATTCTGTTCCACCGCGAAACCCGGCAGATTCTGGGGATCCACTGCTTCGGCGAACGTGCAGCTGAGATTATCCATATCGGCCAGGCAATTATGGAACAAAAAGGTGAAGGTAATACCATCGATTATTTCGTCAATACCACCTTCAATTACCCGACAATGGCGGAAGCCTACCGGGTTGCCGCACTGAACGGGCTTAACCGCTTATTTTAAGCGGCAGGCTCCTGCTGATAATAAGCGCACATTTTTGCACGGATAGCCTCTGCCAGCTGGCTGTAACGGCTGCGCAGCGGCGACCCCGGACGGTATACCAGGATCACTTCACGGAACGGTTCCGGATTAGTGCAGGAGAGATAGCACACGCCGTCGCGCTTGTGCTCCGGCGGAATCGCCAGATCCGGCAGTAACGTGATACCACTGCCTGCCGCCACCATATTGCGCAGGGTTTCCATACTCGTCGCCCGGAAGTGGGTATCTTCCCGCGCGCCGGCCTGGAAACAGAATCCCATCGCCTGATCACGCAGACAGTGCCCGTCTTCCAGCATCAGCAGTTTTTCCCCTGCCAGTTCATGCATTTCCACTTCCTGGCGGGATGCCCACGGATGTTCATCATAAATCGCCAGTTTCATCGGCTCATTAAACAGCGGCTCTTCAATAAAGCTGCCGGTTTCTTTTACCCGCGCCAGAATCGCGCAGTCCAGTTTCCCGCTGTCCAGTTGCGCCAGCAGCTGATGGGTCTGGGCTTCATGCAGATACATTTCGAGCTTCGGCCATAACCGGTGCAGTTCCGGAATGATATGCGGCAGCAGATACGGGGCGATAGTCGGGATCAGCCCGATATGCAGCGGCCCCGCCATGCTTTCCCCCTGAAGGGAGGCCATTTCCTCAAGGATTTTCACCTCCCGCAGAATGGTCCGGGCCTGATCCACCAGCAGCATTCCCTGCTGGGTAAACAGGACTTTGCGGCTGGTGCGCTCCAGCAGCATCACACCCAGTTCATCCTCGAGCTTGCGGATCTGTCCGCTCAGTGTCGGCTGGCTGACATGACAGGCATCTGCCGCGCGGCGAAAGTGATTATGCTCAGAAAGTGCCACCAGATATTCCAAATCCCGGATATTCATGCCTGTGTCTCCGTCTGCGATTAATAGATAAAATCAATTGATAACTATCATAACGCAACTGCATTGTTAGTCGAGCTTAAATCACAGGCAGGATACAAGCGTAAACTGATGTTCAGGTGTTCCCGTCAGTTCAGATAAAAAATTCCGGTTATCTCTGAAAAATACTATACTGAAAAAGATAGTATTTCCAATCACACAAAATACGTTAATTTACTTGGTTGATATATTACAAATAAAAGGATTTTAAATGTCAGATCTAATGGATTTATGCAATGCAGACAGCAATGAAAATTATCCAAAATGGGGAGTGATTGATGCCGCATGGTGGCAAACATTTGGAGGGGACGATTACCTCAATAAATATAAAGACAGCTACCTTATTTATCACAAATCGAGTATAAAAAAATAGCATCACAATATAAAATACCTGCTGACTTATTAGGAAGTGTAGCCCGAATAGAAGCTGGCGGAAAACCTGATGGAGTAAAACAATATGTTGTTCTTCCAATCAGGCAACTTGATTATTCAGGCCCTGATTGGATTGACAAACATCTCACAATGACAAACCCGCCTGAGAATACATCTATCGGTATAGTTGCAATACAAATAAGAATAATAAGTGAAATGTTTGGTAAGAATCCGGAGAAACTAAGCATCAATGATGTCAACTACATATCCAATTGCTTACAAAAGGATATTTTTAACCTGAATGTTGTTGCAAAGCATCTTCACGACCTGATTGTTTATGATTTCCCTGATATTGATACAACAAATTTAACTGATGAACAATTCATCATTGCCGGCTCAAGATACAACAGAGGGAAAGAACGTAATTTAAATGATTTCAAACAATCCATTAATGCAGACACAAGCGATTACAGCTCAAGAGTGTATACTTCATATGGAAGAACGATGCTGAGAAACAGAAATAAAGTAAAAGCATTACTTGAAATTAAATAAATGGAGTAAACATGAAATTACTACTGATAGCCTATACTTTTATTTCATTATTAATAATAAAAATATTTACATCTTCAGATTATGAATCGTTATTAAGTGATGGTATTTACAGCGTCTGTGAACTACCAAAAGATAATGATTCAATATCCTATTTTTTGCCGATCCTGTGTTTCGTGCCATTTTTATTTCTCAAGAGAAATAAACTATTTTACCTGTCACTTTCATTTATTCTGATTTATTACATATGGAGAATCTGGCTCAGATTTTTATTTTGTTAGAATCATGTATTAATCGTGACCTGCGATGTTTTACCGGCTACAGCCAACACACCGCAGAACATAACCGGAAAAAGTCAGATATATCACTGTTGAAGTGCCGGGATGATTACCCGGCACTGGCCGGTGTTGCTACCGGTAAGCGTATGCCTTTACATCACTATTCCGCATTAACCGGTAAGAAAGTGCGACTGTGAGACCGGAGGCGGCGATATACACCCCGGCATATGTCAGGTTATATGACACCAGCCAGCCGATAATTAACGGGGTAAATCCGCCGATCAGGGTGGATGCCAGGTTATAACCCAGACTTAAAGTAGTGGTATGACCACGGGAAATACCGGCAATCACCGATGCCAGTGTGCAGGAGATACAGGACGCATTAATGGTCAGAATCAACTGAGCGGTAATCACCAGGGCGGTGTGTTCGCTGCTGAGTAAGAAATAAATTGGCACTGATAATATCACCAGACATCCGGCACTGATTTTAAAAACACGTTCCGCTGAACTGTATTTATCCGTCAGCCACCCGCAGATAAGAATAGCGATGAACAGGAAACAGGACGAGTATATTGCATAACCTTCTTTCAATATGTCTGTCTTAATCTGTTCACGGACCAGTGAAGAAGACATGTTATAAGAATAGAAAACAGCGGAACCCGGAATTGTCATCAGAAAGATAAGCAGCGCCTGATAGCCGTTAACCTGTTTGTCCGTTACCGGTTTAACAGACAGTTCCGGTAATCGTGTACGGAACCAGAAACTCATCATAATATTCGCCAGGCCAACCAATAACGGAATGCGCCAGCCAATACTTTGCATCATATCTGGTGTAAGCATCTTCTCCAGACACAAAACCAGTCCGAGGGAGATAATCACACCGAGAGTAGAACTTGCCACAACGAGTGATGACAACCTTGCTTGTTCATTATCTTTTGCATGACTGAACAGATACGTAATTAATGACGGATACTCACCACCAAAACTGAACGACAATGTCATTTGCAAAACTAAAACGGCGACAGGTGTATAAGATCCTAATACGTTAACCGGAAGTAACGCCATACATAACGTTGCAGTACCTGTTATCAGGCTGGTTAATATCAGCGCCGATCGTTTCCCTGCTCTGTCCGCATAACGTCCGATAATATAGCCGCCGATCGGACGTGCCAGAAAACGCAGCGCAAATATTCCCCAGACCATTTCAGTTGCTGATTCATAGCCCAGTCTTTCAAGCTCAGCACTGAGGTATACGGAGATTGCCGCAAAAACCGCGATATCGTAATACTCCAGTGCATTCCCTGCCACGGCACCCAGCCGGTATCTCCATTTCATTCTCAGTTCCCTTTGATCCTGGTAAAGACGGGCTGCCCGGCAGCCCGCTCTGTTATTGTGTTATTTATACAGATGGCTTACGGCAGGCTTACCAGGGTATCCAGACACGCCAGTGTGATCCCGTTTTCTTTCAGCGCATTAAACACCCCGCCGGACGATGCATGCGGGCAGCCCAGTTTTTCTTTAATCCGCTGAATACGTTTATGCTCTGATGCTTCTGAACACCCTTGTATCGCGCTGATCTCTTTTATTTTACGATGGGATAATAATAACCGGATGGTGAGAATTTCTTTGCGGGTAAAACGGATATTACCGAAGCGCATATATTGGTGGATATCTAAAATATCAGCAGGGTCATTGTTTACCTGATCATTTTCATTAGCAGACGTATTTATTTCTGCCCGTAATGGTAAAATTAATTCTTCTTTCTTTTTCCAGAGTCTGTCTGCGTAATCAGAAATAACCGGTTTCCATTTATAGATGGTCATCATATCCGCGACAGATAATTTTTTTCCTGAATTGATGGACACAATCTCAAATAAATCGCCGTGCTTCGTACAGAAATCCACTTTAAACTGACTATTTTTCCCTTTCCGTAAAACCGCTCTGTACTCATCACTGTAGTTCCTCCAGTACTGAATTCCGGCACTCAGGCGTTCCCCGATACGTAAATCCATATCATCCCCCCAGAATGTCAGTAACCAATCATAGTCACTGGATAAGACATTGACAGATTTGTCAGAAAGATTAATTCTGGAATAATTAATCCCCATATCATTCCAGTCAAAATATTGAGAAAAATCATTTGTCAGATTATTACATAATTCTTCCATTGCGATACTTTGAATATTCATATTATTCCCTGTGCAAGTGAGCATTTGTTAAATCACTTTAATATTTAGCATAGTAAAACAATATTTCAACCCCTCATTTTATCTGTATTTTAAAATTTATAATTTAGTCTACCCTTTAATTTCAGTACTAATATTACTAATTAGCATGATATTAAATAATCACCAAATTTAGTCAGATTAATTAATAAAGGAATAAATATGCATAAAGCACAAGACTGGCATCCGGCGGATATTATTGCCGCTATCAAAAAAAGAGGAACATCATTGTCGGCACTGTCGCGTAATGCCGGATTACGGCCGGCGACACTGAATAACGCCCTTGCCCGGCGCTGGCCGAAAGGCGAAAAGATTATTGCGGATTTCCTGAATGTATCACCGGCCGACATCTGGCCTTCGCGTTACAGGCAAAAAATATACTGATGATAATAAATAAAAACCCCGGATCACGGGGAACAGAGCGTGATCCGGGGACAATGCATTATGTTACACCCATTTCAGCCGGATTTTGGCTTCACTGATGGCCGCTGCCACCTGCTCCGGTGAAACACCGCCTTTCGCGCAGCGTTTTTCCAGGCAGGACTGAAGTGACAGGATGTCATACACATCCAAGGCAATCACCGGACTGAATTCCTGCAATTCTGTCAGCGGCATTTCTTCCAGTGCCACGCCTTTTGCTATCGCGCCGACCACCACTTCACCGACAATATGATGCGCCTCGCGGAACGGAACACCGTTTGCCACCAGGTAATCCGCCAGTTCTGTCGCGTTGGCATAGCCCTGTTTGGCGGCTTCCTCGCAGCGCGGACGTTTCACCTGAATACCTTCCAGCACCAGGGCCGCCATATGCAGGCAGTCCAGCCAGCTGTCGAGTGCATCAAACAGCCCCTCTTTGTCTTCCTGCATATCCTTGTTATAGGCGAGCGGCAAACCTTTGAGAGTCATCATCATGCCGGTCAGTGCGCCCTGCACCCGGCCGCATTTACCACGGATAAGCTCAAGGGCATCCGGGTTTTTTTTCTGCGGCATCAGGGAAGAGCCGGAGGTGACACGATCAGATAACTCAATAAACGCCGCTTCACCGCTGTTGAAGAAAATCATATCTTCAGCAAAACGGGAGAGATGCACCATGCTGATCGCCGCATCACTGAGCAATTCCAGTACATGGTCGCGATCAGACACACTGTCGAGGCTGTTACGGGTCGCACCGGCGAATCCCAGCCAGCCGGCCAGCTGTTCCCGGTCAATGGCATACGCGGTCCCGGCCAGCGCGCCCGAGCCGAGCGGGCTGTAATCAAAACGCGCCAGAGCATCACGGACACGGCTTTCATCCCGCGCCAGCATTTCACTGTACGCCAGGCACCAGTGGGCAAATGTCACCGGCTGTGCCCGCTGTAAATGCGTATAGCCCGGCATCACCGCGTCCTGATTCTGCTCCGCCGTCAGCACCAGTGCCTGCTGTAATTCCTGTAATGCAGCGAGGATCTGACTGACCGCCTCTTTGCACCACAGTTTTAAATCAGTCGCCACCTGGTCGTTACGGCTGCGTCCGGTGTGGAGTTTTTTCCCCAGATCGCCGACTTTAGCGATAAGTTTACCTTCCACCCAACTGTGAATATCTTCCGCATCACTGCGCAGAATGGCACGCGGGTCGGCCTGTACTTCCGCCAGCAGCTCATTCAGTGCCTGCTCCAGCGCCGCCTGCTCCTGTGCGGTCAGCACATTAACCGTCACCAGTGCTTTCGACCAGGCCACAGAGCCGGTAATGTCCTGCTCCGCCAGACGATAGTCGAATCTCAGCGAATCGTTGAATTGTTTGAACCGTTGATCTGCTTCCTGACTGAAGCGTCCGCCCCACAGTGCCATACTTTTTCCCTTTCTTTCTGTTTTTAATGATAAATCAGTCTGATGCACGTCCTTGTGCATAATCTCCCTGTCTCCCGCCGGTTATTTCTGTGCTTTCAGCGCACGGATCCGCGAGGAGAGTGAATACAGACGGATAAAGCCGCCCGCATGGCTGTGGTCATAGACTTCATCTTCGCCGAACGTGGCGAACTCTTCAGAGTAGAGGCTGTTGGCGGATTGTTTTTGAATCGCCGTAACCTGCCCTTTATAGAGTTTCAGTACCACTTCACCGCTGACCTCTTCCGCCAGAGAATCTGCTGCGGCCTGAATGGATTTACGCAGCGGGGCAAACCAGCGGCCGTCATACACCACATAAGACATTTCGAGTCCGATCTGCTGACGCCATTTGAAGCTGTCGCGATCGAGAATGATCTCTTCCAGTCCGCGCAGTGCCGCCATCATGATGGTGCCCCCCGGGGTTTCATAACAGCCGCGGGATTTCATCCCCACCAGCCGGTTTTCCACAATATCGATCCGGCCGATGCCGTGTTTCGCGCCCAGTTCATTCAGGGCATTCAGGCAGTTATACGGGGACAGCGCTTTACCGTTCACCCCGGTGACTTCACCGGCCTTAATGGTAACAGTGACCAGTTCCGGCTGATCCGGGGCTTCCTGCGGATCAGCAGTCCATACCCAGCAATCCGCATTGGACTGATTCCACGGGCTTTCCAGCACGCCACCCTCGGTGGAGATATGCCATGCGTTTTCATCACGGCTGTAGATTTTTTCCAGAGATGCGGTGGTCGGAATATTACGGACTTTCAGGTAATCCAGCAGAGCCTCACGTGAACGCAGATCCCACTCACGCCACGGCGCAATCACTTTCAGCTGCGGCGCAAGGGCGGTGTAGGTTCCCTCAAAACGCACCTGGTCATTGCCTTTGCCGGTCGCGCCATGTGCCAGCGCATCCGCGCCGACTTTCAGTGCCAGCTCAACCTGGGCTTTGGCGATAATCGGCCGCGCCATGGAGGTACCGAGCAGATATTTGCCTTCATACAGTGCGCCGCTTTTCAGCACCGGATAGACAAAATCTTTGATAAATTCTTCACGCAGATCGACGACATAGCAGGAAGATGCCCCGGAGTTCAGTGCTTTCTGCTCAACACCGTCGAGATCTTCCGCGCTCTGGCCGATATTGGCGACAAATGCCACCACTTCACAGTTATCATAATGCTCTTTCAGCCACGGAATAATGGCCGATGTATCCAGGCCGCCGGAGTAAGCCAGTACGATTTTTTTAATACCTGTTTTTTTTGCCTCTGTCATAACCCTGTCCTTTCAGTAAATGTTATCCGCCGCTGCGGAGTGATTCTGCCAATGTGCTGATAATCCGGATTACGCGGAAATCCGCGTGCCGATGGCTTCGCCATCAAATAATAAATGCAGCTGATCCGCATGACGCCAGGAAGCGATATCCACCGGACGCCCCAGTGTGGCCGCCGCTTCCAGCGCCGCATTCACTTTCACAATCATGCCGTCGGTGATAATGCCGTCGTCGATCAGTTTCTGTGCATATACACCATCGAGTGTTTTGATTTTCTGGCCTTTGCCGTCCAGGATGCCGCTGACATCCGACAACAGGACCAGATCCGCGCCCAGCGTTTCCGCAATGGCGGTCGCCGCCTGATCCGCATTCACATTCATCAGCAGCCCGTCTTCCGTGATACCGATAGAACTGACGACCGGCAGAAAACCGTTGTTCAGTAACAGATTCAGCAGAACCGGGCTGCCGGGCTCCGCTTTGCCGACATGGCCCAGCTCGTCACTTAGTGGTGTGACTTTCACACTCTGACCATCCCCGAGACACAAACCGGTGCCGTTAAGCTGGTAACGGGTCGCCCACGCCAGCAGTGTTTTGTTGGCACTGCCCGCCAGCGCCCCGGTGATAATATCGATCTGATCCGCCGGGGTGACCCGCAGTCCCTGTTTTTTCACTACCGGTAACTGTAATTTCGCCATCAGTTCATCCACCACGCAGCCGCCGCCATGAACGATGACAATGCGGCGGTTATTCGACGCCCGGTATGCGGCCAGTGCGGTGAACAGACGCCCCAGCGCTTCTTCGCTGTCCAGTAACACGCCGCCTAATTTGATGACTAATGGTTCCATTTCCGTTTTCCGTCAGATAAAAGAGTAAGTCGTGCTGTCTGCTTACTGTGGCAGCAGAGACAGCGTTTCATTAAAGCCAAAACGAATATTCATGCACTGAACCGCCTGAGCCGCCGCCCCTTTGAGCAGATTATCCTCTGCACCGACGACAATCAGATGATCCCTCTGCACGGCAAAACCCAGGTCGCAGAACGGCTGACCAACAACCGCATTCAGTGCCGGTACGCCGCGGTCATACACCCGCACCAGTGGTTTATCGTCATAAGCGCGGTGATAGGCTGCACTGACCTGCTCTGCGGTCACACCGCTTTTCAGTTTGCAGGTAATGGTTGCCAGAATTCCGCGCTTAAAATTGCCGAGATGCGGGGTAAAGATCACCGGTGTCCCGAGATGTGCAGAAATTTCCGGCTGGTGCCGGTGAGTAAACAGCCCGTAGGGTTGCAGACTCACCTCACAAAAACTGTTATTCAGGGCGGCTTTACGCCCGGCGCCGCTCACGCCGCTGGTGGCATTGATCACCGGCCATTGGGTCAGATCCAGTAAGTCATTATCCAGCAGTGGTTTCAAAGCCAGCTGGGAGACCGTCGGATAACAGCCCGGCACTGCAACCAGCTGCGCGGTACGAATTTTGTCACGCTGCCATTCCGCCAGCCCGTACACCGCCTGAGCCAATAAGGCGGTATGTTTGTGTTCAAATCCGTAGTATTGTGGGTAAAAATTATCCTGCTGAACGCGGTAAGCGCCTGAAAGATCAAACACCGTGCAACCCGCCGCAAGGAAAACCGGCACGAGGTCATGGCTGACTTCATGGGCGGTTGCCAGGAACACCACATCGGTATTTTGTGCAACGACAGCCGGGTCCGTCAGCGGCGTCAGCGGCAGATCCACCAGGCCCCGGAACTGCGGATGCAGATCCGAAAAGCATTTTCCGGCGTCCGCACTGTTGGCGGATATCATCAGGCCGGTCAGCTCCGTCTGCGGGTGGCGTTGGATATAAGCCGCGAGCTCTGCTCCGGTATATCCGCTGGCACCGATAATCAGCGTTTTCAACATATGTTATCTTCACCTTGTACCTGAAACACAAACAATGTATTTTTATTCACATAAACTGCATGAATATTGATACTATTATGACTAAAGGCTGTCAACAGTGAATATTAAATTACCTGCATTTATTGAGATTTATCGTCAGCTCATCGCGGCCCCTTCCATCAGTTCCACGGAAGCAGAATCGGATCAGAGTAATGAAACGGTGATCAATCTGCTGGCGACCTGGTTTGAAACCCTGGGGTTTGATGTCGAAGTGCAACCTGTTCCGGAAACACGCGGCAAATTCAATCTGCTTGCCAGTCTCGGCGACGGTGACGGCGGTCTGCTGCTGTGCGGTCACACCGATACCGTTCCGTTTGATGAAGGGCGCTGGAGCAAAGATCCCTTCACCCTGACAGAGCAGAACAACAAGCTGTACGGGCTGGGAACAGCGGATATGAAGGGCTTTTTCGCCTTTATCCTCGACGCGCTGCGTGATATCAGTGTGAAGGATTTGCAGCACCCGCTCTATATCCTCGCCACCGCAGATGAAGAGACCACCATGGCCGGGGCGCGCTATTTCGCCGCCAATGCTGCAATCCGCCCGTCCTTTGCCATTATCGGCGAACCCACATCGTTACAGCCGGTGCGGGCGCACAAAGGTCACCTCTCCAATGCTATCCGCATTACCGGTCAGTCCGGTCATTCCAGTGATCCGGCGCGCGGCGTCAATGCGATTGAGCTGATGAATGAATCCATCACGCACCTGATGTCGCTGCGTAACGAGCTGAAAGAAAAATTCAATAACCCGGCGTTTGTCATTCCGTATCCGACCATGAATTTCGGTCATATTCACGGTGGTGATGCGGCAAACCGTATCTGCGGCTGCTGTGAATTGCATATGGATATCCGGCCGCTGCCGGGCATGACCCTCAGTGATATCGATGACATGCTCAACACCACGCTGGAGCCGGTGAAACAGCGCTGGCCGGGACGGCTGGCGATTGAGGAGCTGCACGCGCCGATCCCGGGTTACGCCTGCCCGACGGATCATAAAATGGTCGGTGTGATTGAAAATCTGCTCGGCGAAAAAGCGCAGACCGTAAATTACTGCACCGAAGCACCGTTTATTCAGGATCTGTGCCCGACCCTGGTGCTCGGTCCCGGTTCAATTGAACAGGCGCATCAGCCGGATGAGTTTCTCGAAACCCGCTTTATTGAGCCAACCCGCGAGCTGCTGACTCAGCTTGTCACCCATTTCTGCTGTAAAGACCCGGCATAATCTTCTCAGCGGACAGCCTGCCTGTCCGCTGCTTTTCCCTCATCATGACGAACTTTCATACAGTGCGTGAGAAAACCTCACCCGCACTGTGACAATTAGTGGTTGACGTTTAACCAACTCATCCCGTAATCTACATCCAGACGTCTAAACGTATAGACACTTAAATAATCACGTGCCGGGATATATCCGCCACGGACGACCGCGGGGGCAGCGATGAGTTTTTTACATATAGACCAGCACGAAGCACTGAATCAGAACCTGGCAGAACTGGCCGGTCGTGTGGCCGTATCCTTTGAATTCTTTCCGCCGGGCACACCGGAAATGGAAAAAACCCTGTGGCAATCCATCGAACGCCTCAGTGTGCTGAAACCAAAATTTGTTTCCGTCACGTACGGGGCGAACTCCGGCGAGCGGGATCGCACTCACTCCGTGATTAAAAGTATCAAAGAGAAAACCGGACTGATCGCCGTTCCGCACCTGACCTGTATTGATGCCACCCGTGATGAGCTGAAAACCATCGCCAAAGATTACTGGGATAACGGTATCCGCCATATTGTGGCGCTGCGCGGCGACCTGCCGGACAGCAGCAGCAAACCGGACATGTATGCCGCTGACCTGGTCGGTTTATTAAAATCGGTCGCCGATTTTGATATTTCCGTCGCCGCTTACCCGGAAGTGCATCCGGAAGCGCGCAGCGCGCAGTCGGATCTGATTAACCTGAAAAAGAAAATTGATGCCGGTGCTGACCGCGCTATCACGCAGTTTTTCTTTGATGTCAGCACCTATCTGCGTTTCCGTGACCGCTGCGCGGCGGCAGGAATTGATGTGGAGATTGTGCCGGGTATTCTGCCGGTCTCTAACTTTAAACAGTTACAGCGTTTTGCCGGCATGACTAACGTCCGCATCCCGGGCTGGCTCGGCACCATGTTTGAAGGGCTGGATGATGACCCGGAATCCCGCAAGCTGGTCGGGGCTTCCGTGGCAATGGAGATGGTGAAACTGCTCAGCCGTGAAGGCGTGAAAGATTTCCACTTCTACACCCTGAACCGTGCGGAACTGACTTACGCTATCTGCCATACCCTGGGTGTCCGCCCGGCGGCCTGTGTGGCATAACACCGCACTCAATAAAGCCCCTGTGATTTTACCGGGGCTTTACAACAATACCTGTCAGTAATTATTCAGTGAATAAAATGAAATATCTTTCATTAATTCCAGCTGAATAATATCTGTCCCTTCTAACACCGGCCCGTGCTCAGCCTCATTAATATCATGAGCGATTAATATTTCAGAAATCACGGCGTTTTTTATCTTATCCCCATAGTCTTCAACTATCTCTGCAAATTCAGTTCCCCGGAGAGATTTACTGTCTGAACCTTTTTCAGCCATCTCCATCACAGTCCGTATTTTTTCCAGCATTTCCGGTGAGACTTTCTGTTCATACAGCTCACTGCTCAGCATGTCATACAGTTCCTGAGCGGAGTACTCCAATCCTTCCAGATCAGACCATCTGCTGATAGCGTAGCTGCCGGGCACACCTTGTTCACGTCTGTCAGAAATCTCAACAGTCGATGTTATATTAAGTTTTTTTACACAGTCTCCTGTGAGACCTTCAGTATAATACTCCCGCTTCACCAGTGTTTGCGCCAATAATGCACCGCACGCAGTCATGATATTATACTCTTTCTGTTCTCTGCACCCCGCGAAGATTGTCTCATCGCTGTTAGCAACCGCGATACACTTATCTGCTGTCATTTGAAAAGCACCACGGTCCTTCTCTGTAATCTGATTTACAGATTTTTCACCCAATCTTTGCTGCACTATTCCATTTAACTCCACGATTTCTTACCTATTTAATTAAAAAAGAATAAATAATAAGGAATGAAATCGTTGCCGTATTTTAATAAACCACCATTTGCTTTTGATAAAAAATACGGGTTACACACTTTCGTCTGTAACCCGTATCAAAAAACAATGTTTTTATGAGAACTCTTTAAATGCCTTTAATGTATTCGCCGCATACATCACCGATGGTCCGCCGCCCATGGCAACCGCGACACCCAGCGCTTCCGCCAGTTCCTGCTCCGTAACACCCAGTTCGACCCGCGTTTTGGTATGAAAACCAATGCAGCCATCACAGCGGTTTGCAACCGCGATCCCTATCATAATAAGTTCTTTGGTTTTTTATCCAGAGCACCATCAGCGGTACTGGCGCCCACCAGGCCGGAAAATGCTTTCATGACTGCCGGAATATCCTTGCTCAGATCCTGCATATTGCCTGAGATCTCTTTCATTATTTCCTGATAATAAGACATGCTCACCTATTGTTATATAATAATACAATATATGTTTTTATATTATATGAAGTGGCGGTGAATGCAATGCCGTTTTTCGTAAACACACTTCTGTGTTGTGTTACACCCGCTGATTTTCCATAAAAAATGGCCGCGATTGCGGCCATCTCCGGAGAAAAAGAAAATAGACTGATATCAGCCGGTATTTCGCATCCCGGCAGCAATACCGGCGATAGTGACCATCAGTGCCTGCTCTACCTGCGGATCAGACTGATCACATTCGCGTGAGCGGTGCAGCAGTTCAGCCTGCAGGACGTTCAGCGGATCGGTATACACGTTACGCAATGCGATAGATTCCGCAATCCACGGCAGATCCGCCATTAACTGCTCATCTTTGGAAATCATCAGGACACTCTTAATATCCTCTGATAACTGTTCGCGCAGTTTTGCTCCCAGCGGCCACAAACGCGGCTCCACCAGACGCTGGTCATAGTATTCCGCCAGCCATAAATCGACTTTGGCGAACACCATTTCCAGCATACCGATGCGGGTTCTGAAGAATGGCCACTGATAATACATCACTTCCAGCATGGCCCGGTTGCCTTCATCCACCGCCGTTTTCAGTGCCGCACCCGCGCCGAGCCAGGCCGGCAGCATCAGGCGGTTTTGCGACCAGGCAAAAATCCACGGGATCGCACGGAGTGTTTCCACACCGCCGGTCGGGCGGCGTTTTGCCGGACGGGAGCCCAGCGGTAATTTGCCCAGTTCCTGCTCCGGTGTGGCTGCACGGAAATACGGGACAAAATCCGGCTGTTCGCGGACATAGTCGCGGTACATCTCACAGGAGACATCAGAGAGGCGATCCATCACTGCGGCCCACTCCGGTTTAGGCTCCGGCGGCGGCAGCAGATTCGCTTCCAGGCTGGCACTGGCGTACATGGCCAGGCTGCTGATAGTGACCTGCGGCAGACCGAACTTAAAGCGGATCATCTCACCCTGCTCTGTCACACGCAGACCGCCTTTCAGGCTTCCCGGCGGTTGTGAGAGCAGTGCAGCGTGAGCCGGTGCACCGCCACGACCGATGGTGCCCCCGCGACCGTGGAACAGCGTCAGTGTCACGCCTTCACGGGCGCAGACTTTAATCAGTGCATCCTGAGCGCGGTACTGTGCCCAGGACGCCGCCATTACCCCGGCATCTTTGGCTGAATCCGAATAACCGATCATCACCATCTGACGGTCATTAATCAGGTTACGGTACCAGTCGATGCTCAGCAGGCGGGTGATGACACTCTCTGCATTATTGAGGTCATCGAGGGTTTCAAACAACGGTGCGACCGGCAAGGTGACCGGGCTGCCGGATTCTTTGAGCAGCAGTTTGACCGCCAGGACATCCGACGGCACTTTTGCCATCGAAATCACATAGGAGGCGACAGAATTTTCCGGTGATTCAGCGATCACCCGGCAGGTATCAAAGACTTCACGCGTTTCATTGCTGCACTGCCAGTTCTGCGGTACCAGCGGACGCTTTGACTGCAGTTCACGCAGCAGGAATTCCTGTTTTTCCTCTTCCGGCCAGGCGGCGTAATCCCCGAGGCCGAGGTATTGCGTCAGTTCAGACAGTGCTTCGGTATGGCGGGTACTTTCCTGGCGCACATCAATACGCACCAGCTGCAGGCCGAAGCAACGGATACGGCGCAGCGTATCCAGCAACTGACCATTGGCAATAATCTTCATGCCGCACTCAACCAGTGAGCGGTAGCAAAGATAGAGCGGCTCCCATAACTCTTCGTTATCAGTCAGCAGGTTATCCGGTTTAATCGCCGGTTCACCGGCCAGGCAGCGCTCCAGATAGTCCAGCGTACTTTTCAGACGGGCGCGCAGTTGTTTGGTGATGACGCGGTACGGCTCGGCGGCATCCTCTCCCACACGCTCACGCAGCTCCGGTGTGCATTCGCTCATGGAGAGCTCAGAAACCAGTACCTGGATATCATTATAAAACAGATCCGCGGCCTTCCAGCGGCTGAGGGTCAGCACGCGCCGGGTGATATCTGCCGTGACATTCGGGTTACCGTCGCGGTCACCGCCCATCCAGGAGGTAAAGCGGATCGGTGTGGCTTCCACGGACAGGTTGTAGTCCAGTGATGCCTCAAGTTGCTCATTAAACTCGCGCAGAAACGCCGGAACCCCTTCCCACAGACTGTTTTCCACCACGGCAAAGCCCCACTTCGCTTCATCAAGCGGCGTCGGACGGTCTTTGCGGATTTCATCGGTATGCCAGGCCTGTGCCACCAGCTGACGCAGACGGCGCATAATACGATCATGCTCATAATCAGCCAGGTCATCGTGATCCAACTGCGCCAAGCAGGTATTCACCGCCACCAGTTTGTGGATCAGGGTACGGCGGGCAATTTCGGTCGGATGTGCGGTCAGTACCAGCTCAATGGAGAGCTCATCCACGGCCCTGCACATCTCTTCATTCGTAAAGTTTTTGGCTTTCAGCTGATCAAACAGCGCCGCCAGGGCAACCGGATTACTGGCCGCCTCACCGTGCGGCGAAATGCTGTGATACTGCTCCGCCACGTTGGTTAAATTCAGGAACTGGTTAAATGCGCGGGCAACCGGCAGCAGTTCTTCATTGGATAGATTTTGCAGTGTCATCAGCAGCTTCTGCCGCTGGATTTCATTACCGGCCTGTGACGCTTTGGATAACTTACGGATGGATTCTACTTTTTCGAGAATATGTTCACCCTGGGCCTCTTTGATCGTGTCTCCGAGGAGTTTCCCCAGCATACTGACGTTACTGCGCATTGCGGAATATTGTTGATTCATACGACCCCTGACCCTTATTGACGGCAGAATCCTATGACCGCCGGTGAGGAACTTTCAGCCGGCAGTTCTCTGTCCTGTACATCTTAGTGATTTCATACGACGGATTAATTCTTATTTTGTGACGCCGTTCCCTTGCATTTACCTCTGCCCTATATTCATATCAAAAAAAACGCGCTTTGAAAGGACTTTATCAGATTTAATTACCGTACTGCCGTTATGTTGCACACAGGCAGATACCGGATTATCGGGTAAAATTCCGTCCCGTCAGCATAATGAAAGGGAAAAACAAACGTCACAGACAGATATCGCGAATTAAGGCAAAAATAGTAACGATTCAGCCTGAGCGAAAATCCTCAGTCCGGCAGGGAAAAATTCAGCGGAAACGTTTAATGGAAAATGTTTCATAGAAAACAACAGGGAAGTGAAAATAGTAACGGGATGCAATTAAATCCGTTAATTGCATCCCGTCGGGATTGTTTCTGTCCTCAGACTGACATCCTGTCAGAAAAAGCACGTCCGGTGCATATCCTTACCATGACATCCTGTCACAGCCATCATCCATGATGGTTATATGTCCATCCTGAAACATCACCATGCGTTATTTATACCAACCCTGTACTATAAACTTAATAAGACAATTCCCGTTATAGTCGTTTTTTGTCCCGCATACCGGTTTTTTGAGACTATTTAACCCCGGTTGTCGTCGCAATCCGATG
Source organism: Morganella sp. GD04133 (assembly GCF_029835375.1). Taxonomy (NCBI): domain Bacteria; kingdom Pseudomonadati; phylum Pseudomonadota; class Gammaproteobacteria; order Enterobacterales; family Morganellaceae; genus Morganella; species Morganella sp. GD04133. Next base: position 27,111 of record NZ_JAODZS010000007.1, read on the forward strand.
CATTACAGCAATTGCGCCAGACGGTTTAAGTCTGACTGAATCGCCCCGGCGGTGACATCCCGTCCGGCACCCGGTCCGCGGATCACCAGCGGATTATCACGGTACCAGCGGCTTTCCACGGCAAAGAGGTTATCACCCGGCTGTAATGAGGCCAGCGGGTGATCAGGCCGGACCGCTTCCACCCCGACCCGGGCTTTGCCGTTGGCATCAAAACGGGCCACGTAGCGCAGCACCATGCCCATTTCACGGGCGGCTTCCAGGCGGCAGGCCATCTGTTCATTCAGTGCCGTGACATTATCAAAGAAGTGATCCGGTGTGCCTTCCTGTGCCGCTTCCGGCACCAGGGATTCCACCCGGACATCTTCCGGCTCAATTTCATACCCGGCTTCGCGGGCGAGGATAATCAGCTTGCGCATCACATCCTGGCCGGATAAATCAATACGCGGATCCGGTTCGGTCAGCCCCTGCTGCCAGGCCTGCTCCACCAGCTCGCTGAACGGCACGGTACCGTCGAATTGCAGAAACAGCCAGGAGAGTGTGCCGGAGAAGATCCCGCTGATCGCAATAATGCTGTCACCGCTTTCATGCAGATCGCGCACACAGTGGTTGATCGGCAGTCCCGCACCGACAGTGGCGTTGTACAGCCAGTGACGCCCGGTTTTACGGAACGCATCGCGGATCTGGCGGTAATCGCGGGTTTTTGCCGCCCCGGCGATTTTGTTGGCACTGATAACATGGAAACCGTACGCAGCGAAATCAGCGTAGCTTTCCGCCAGGGTTTTGCTGGCAGTCAGGTCGATAATCACCAGGTCATCAAACGGATGGTTGCGCATCCACAGATACAGCGTGTCCTCATCGGCGATCGGCTCGGCTTCCTCATTGAAGAAAGCCAGTGCGCGGCTCGGATCCAGCCCGTCATAGCTGAGCAGCGCTCTTTCGCTGTCCGCCACCCCGGCGAGAATAAATTCAAATCCGCTGCGGGCAGAAAGATTGCGCTGCTCACGCGCAAACAATTCCAGCCAGCGGCTGCCGATATTGCCTTTGCCGAAGACCATCAGACCGATTTGTTTTTCCGCACGGAACAGGCTCTGGTGCAGACCCTGAATCACATGTCCGGTCTGGCGGGTGCGCAGAATTGCCACCAGGCTGATGCCGTCCTCGGCCTGCCAGATAAATTCCACCGGCTGGTCTTTGAGCTGCTGATAAAAACGGTGGTAATGCAGGAGGTTTTTACAGACCCCCGCCCCGACCAGCGCCACCAGCGAGAAGCCGTCACGCAGTGTCAGAGAGCCCGGCAGCCCGGCGCTTTCCAGCACGTGCAGGGCGCTGTCTGCCACTTCGGCGGTATAACTGAGCTGAATAAGATTATCATCATTATGCAGGCCAACCGCCAGCGGGCGGATCTGGCTGCGTTTAAGCAGCAGATCAATACTTTTATAACGCGCCTTCGCATCATCCCCGGACGGCAGGCGGATATCAATCAGGCAAACCTCATCATGGTTGGTGACGATTTTCGCCCCGGTGCCGGATGCCAGCACACGCTCAATTTTTGTCGAGCCCTGTTCCGGCTGGTAACTGCAGCGCAGCTGTAAATCGATATCACTGACGGATACCGGCTGTAAGGTACGGGTATGCAATACCGGTGCAGCGAGACGTGCCAGTTCACTGGCTTCATCCAGACGCAGCAGTGGCAGCAGACAGGCATCTTTGACTTTACGCGGATCCGAGCTGTAAACCCCCGCGACATCACTCCAGATGGTGACTTTTTTCACCCCGGCCAGCGCACCGACCTGCGTGGCAGAATAGTCACTGCCGTTACGGCCGAGCAGTACGGTTTCCCCGGCAGCGTTGCGGGAGATAAACCCGGTCACCACCAGACGTTTACCCGGATGCAGCGCCAGCAACTCAGCCAGCAGCGGCTGCGACCGTGCGGTATCGACTTCCGGCTGCGCCGCCCGTTCCGCGCACAGAAATGTGCGGGCATCCAGCCATTGCGCCGCCATGCCCTGCTCCTGAAGCACCTGCGCCATCAGGCGGGCAGACCAGATCTCCCCGTGACCGACCACTTCCGCGTAAATCACATCATTCAGCGGGTGTTTCAGCCGTTCCGCCAGGCGGTGAATATCGTCATTAAACTGAAAAATCAGGACATTAGCCTGAACTTCCGGCAGCAAATCACTGATAAGGGCAGTCTGATAGCGTTGCAGGGTCTGTTGCGCCTGCTCTGCGGCAGCGCGGTCACTCTGACTCAGTTTGACCCAGTTAATCAGCTGGTTAGTGGTGCTGCCTGCGGCAGACACAACCATCAGGTCATCCGGCTCACTGTAGTTCGCCATAATATTCGCCACCCGCAGATAGCATTTCGCATCTGCCAGGCTGCTGCCGCCGAATTTATGTAACTGGCGCCCTTTTACTGATTCATCAATCGCCAACGCACTCATGATTACCCTTACCCCTTAGTCACTGACTGAAATGCGCGATCCAGATCAGCAATCAAATCGCTGCTGTCCTCAATCCCCGCAGAAATACGTAATAAGCTGTCTGAAATTCCCGCTGCATGCCGCGCCTGCTCCGGCATTCCCGCATGTGTCATGGTCGCGGCATGGGAAATCAGTGTTTCCACCCCGCCCAATGACTCTGCTAGTGTAAAGAGAGACAGGTGAGATAAAAAGCGGGAAATTGCCGCTTCATCACCATTAATGTCAAAACTGAGCATTGCGCCGAATCCTTTCTGCTGCTTTGCCGCCAGTTCATGTCCGGGATGCGTCACCAGTCCCGGATAATACACCTTTTTCACCAGCGGCTGACGCACCAGATAATCCGCCAGAATACCGGCATTTCTTTCCTGTAAGGTGATCCTCGGGATCAGGGTGCGGATACCGCGCAGCAGCAGATAGCTGTCAAACGCCCCCAGCGTCACACCGATATTATTCGCCCACCATGCCAGTGTTTCGCCGTGCTCCGCGTCTGCGGCGATCACCACACCGGCAACCACATCGGAATGCCCGTTCAGGTATTTGGTGCAGGAATGGATAACAAAATCGGCCCCCAGCGCCAGCGGCTGCTGTAATGCCGGGCTGAGAAACGTGTTATCCGCCGCCACCAGCGCCCCTGCCTGATGTGCTTTTTCACTGACTGCCGCGATATCCGTGATGCGCAGCAGCGGGTTGCCCGGTGTTTCAATCAGCACCAGTTTCGGCTTTTCCGCCAGCGCGGCACTGAGTGACGTCTCATCATTCATATCCGCAAAGCGAACGGTAAAATGGCCGCGCTGCTGACAACTGTCGAGCAACCGGTAAGTGCCGCCGTAGCAGTCATGCGGGGCCACAATCACATCCCCCGGTGACAAAAACACGGTAAACAGCAGATGCAGTGCTGACATCCCGCTGCTGGTCACCACCGCCCCGGCGCCGCCTTCCAGCTCAGCCAGTGTGCGCCCGGTGATATCCCGGCCCGGATTGCCGCGCCGTGAATAGTCATGCTCACGCGGGCTGCCGAAAGCCGGAAAATTGTAAGTCGATGAGAGATACACCGGCGGTATGACACAGCCGAATTGGGTCTCTTCATTGAGTCCGTTATGAATTGCCGCTGTTGCGGGTTTACGTGCCATACCTCTTTCCCTGTCAGTCACTGAACGAATTATCAGCATATCCGCGGTTCATTTAGCCGTCAATATGTCTGGACATCCATCCTGCTTTACGGTTATATATACAAGTGGGATAATACCGATATCTGTCAGGTACCTTTCTGTACCCGGCACCTCCTCAAACTGACTAAGATAACAAGGTAATCCATGGCTGAATGGAATGGCGAATATATCAGCCCTTATGCTGAGCATGGCAAGAAAAGTGAGCAGGTAAAGAAGATTACAGTTTCTATCCCGTTGAAAGTGCTTAAAATTTTAACGGATGAGCGTACACGCCGCCAGGTGAATAACCTGCGTCATGCCACCAATAGCGAACTGTTATGTGAAGCATTTCTGCATGCTTTTACCGGACAGCCACTGCCCGATGATGATGATCTGCGCAAAGAGCGCAGTGATGAAATCCCGGAAGTGGCAAAAGAAATTATGCGCCAGCATGGGGTCGACCCGGATACGTGGGAATATTGAGTTTTATCCGCGTGTTATACGACTTATTAACCCGGAAGCAGACATAAAAAAACGCCCTGTGAAATATTTTCATTCAGGGCGTTTTTTATGGAACAACGCGCGGCATGCCGCGCAGTGCCCTTATTTCTTCGCAGAAGGAACGCTGAAGCGTTTGTTGAAGCGATCAACACGGCCGCCGCTTGCAACGTCACGCTGTTTACCGGTGTAGAACGGGTGGCATTCGCCGCACACGTCCAGGTTCAGGTTGTGACCTGCGGTAGAGTTAATTTTCATTACGTTGCCGCAAGAGCAGGTTGCAGTGATTTCTGCGTAGTCTGGGTGAATACCTTTTTTCATGGGAAAACCTCGGTTAAGGCCGTGTCGCTATCCGGGCCTTTTTGCCGGACACCACACGTCGTGTTGATGATAAGTTATCGGTGGTATTTTAATTACCAAAGGCGGCGGATCATACAGAAAATCCCTGAACCATGCAATGAAATCCGCTGTCTTTTCGTGGTATTCTGGATCCCGCATTGCGGATAATTTCCCTGTTTTTACCGGGGAAAAGCTGAAATCCGGTGATTATTCAGACACTTTTACGCCTTTTCCGCCGCTGTGTGTTTTTTACACGCCGGCGCTCTGCCGATAATGGACATTATAATGACAGTCGTCCGGGTGATATTACCAGTACCTCTGACACAAACATTTGACTATTTACTGCCTGATGATATGCCCCGCCCGGTGCCGGGGGCACGGGTGATTGTGCCGTTCGGACGGCAGAAACAGGCAGTCGGTATTGTGGCTGAACTGGCGGAAACCAGCACCTTCAGCCCGGAAAAACTCAAACCTGTTATTGCCTGTCCGGATGATGACACGCTCTTTCCCGGTGATCTGTGGCCGCTGCTGAACTGGGCGGCGCAGTATTACCACTATCCGTTAGGGGAAGTGCTGTTTCATGCCATGCCGATTTTGCTGCGTCAGGGCAAAGAGGCCGCCTTTGCACCGTTGTGGTGCTGGGAAGTGACGCCGGAGGGGCGTGAGATTGATATCCATACCCTCAAACGCTCCCCGAAACAGCAGCAGGCACTGGCCTGCCTGCGCCGTCAGCCGGTTTACCGCCATCAGACTGCAGAATATGAACTCAGTGACAGCGCATTGCAGGGACTGAAAAAGAAAAACCTGATCACCCTGAACGATGTCCAGCCGGAGAGCAAACCCTGGCAGCCGGGATTTGCCGTCACCGGCGAACGCCTGAAACTCAATACCGAGCAGGCCACCGCCGTGGGGGCGATCCGCGCAGAGCAGCATCAGTTTTCTCCCTGGCTGCTGGACGGTGTAACCGGCTCCGGGAAAACCGAGGTGTATCTCAGTGTACTGGAAAATGTGCTGGCCGAAGGCCGCCAGGCACTGGTACTGGTGCCGGAAATCGGCCTGACCCCCCAGACTATCGCCCGCTTCCGTGCCCGTTTTCAGGCACCGGTGGACATTCTCCATTCCGGCATGAATGACAGCGAACGGCTGGCTGTCTGGCTGCGGGCAAAACGCGGGGAGACCGCCATTGTTATCGGCACCCGCTCCGCGCTGTTCACGCCGTTTACCTCACTCGGCATCATTATTATCGATGAAGAACACGACGGCTCCTATAAACAGCAGGACGGCTGGCGTTATCACGCCCGTGATCTGGCGGTATTCCGCGCCAAGAAAAATGATATTCCGATTGTGATGGGGACAGCGACCCCGTCACTGGAAACCCTGTTTAATGTCCGGCAGAAAAAATACAAGGTGCTCCCGCTGACACAGCGGGCGGGAAATGCACAGCTTGCCGATCAGCACCTGCTCGACCTGAAGGGGCTGCCGCTGACTTCCGGGCTGTCACAACCGCTGATCAAACGTATCCGCCACCATCTGGCGGCAGATAATCAGGTTATTTTGTTCCTCAACCGGCGCGGCTTTGCCCCGGCAATGCTGTGCCACGAGTGCGGCTGGATAGCAGAGTGCCCGCGCTGCGACCATTTTTACACCCTGCATCAGAACCACCGCATGCTGCGCTGCCATCAGTGCGACAGCCAGCGACCGGTGCCGAAACAGTGTCCGCAGTGCGGCTCCACGCAACTGGTGCCGGTCGGGCTGGGTACCGAACAGCTGGAAGAGAGCATCACCCCGCTGTTCCCGGATATTCCGGTCACACGGCTGGATCGCGATACCACCAGCCGCAAAGGCGAGCTGGAGCAACACCTGGCGGATGTGCATCAGGGCGGAGCCCGTATCCTGATCGGCACCCAGATGCTGGCCAAAGGTCACCACTTCCCGGATGTTACCCTGGTCGCCCTGCTGGATGTCGACGGCGCACTGTTCTCCGGAGATTTCCGGGCGGCGGAGCGTTTTGCCCAGCTCTACACTCAGGTCTCCGGACGGGCGGGACGTGCCGGTAAACGCGGTGAGGTGATTTTGCAGACTCACCATCCGGAGCACCCGCTGCTGACCGTGCTGCTGGAAAAAGGCTACGCTGCTTTTGCCGCACAGGCACTGAATGAGCGGCAGAGCGTCTGCCTGCCGCCTTACACCAGTCAGGTGATGATCCGTGCCGAAGATCAGAATAACCAGCGGGCGAATGCATTTCTGCAGGCCGTGCGGCAGTTATTCGAATCCCATCCGTTACGGGATGAGCATTTCTGGCTGATGGGGCCGCTGCCTGCTATCCAGGCCAAACGCGGCGGACGTTTCCGCTGGCAGTTATTGTTACAGCATCCGTCCCGCAGTCAGTTGCAGAAACTTGTCGCGCAGGCCATTCCGTATATTCAGCAGATGCCGGAAAGCCGGAAAGTCCGCTGGAATGTGGATGTCGATCCGACCGACGGCTGAGACTGACGTCTTACAGAAAGTGCATGCCATCTCAAAAAATTGAGATAACTCACAGTTTTATGCAAACCAGGTAACAGATTAATTTTACAAAGGGCTTAGAATAGCCGTTAATAGAATGATTAATAAACCGTCTGAATTTCACTTAAGAAGCTCAGGCGGTTTTTCACAGGCATGTGAAAAATACAGCGGACCATAATGATCACAAAAACCGCGCAATCGATACACTTACAGGGTAACCAAAGGAATTAATGATGGAACCACGCCGCAACGATACCGGCGCGACAATGAAAGATGTCGCCAGAGCCGCGGGCGTCTCAACCGCGACCGTGTCGCGGACACTGATGAACCCGGAGAAAGTGTCCGTGCAGACACGGCAGAAAGTGGAAAATGCTGTTCTGGAAGTGGGATATTACCCGCATAATCTGTCCAGGGGGATGAAACGTAATGAATCCCGCACCATTCTGGTGATTGTGCCGGATATCGGCGATCCGTTTTTTACCGATATTATTGTCGGTATTGAGGAAGTGGCCGCCAAACACGGCTATCTGGTCCTGATCGGCGACTGCCGTTATCAGCACAAGCCGGAACACACCTTTGTGAATCTGATTGTGACCAAACAAATTGACGGCATGGTGCTGCTCGGCTCCGATGTGCCGTTTGACAACCGCCATGATGAACAGCGCCACTTCCCGCCGATGGTGATGGCTAACGAATTTGCCCCGGAGCTGGAGCTGCCGACGGTCAATATTGATAACCTGACCGCCGCCTTTAATGCCACACACTACTTACAGTCACTCGGACACACCCGTATCGCCTGTATTTCCGGGCCGGAAGCGCTGCCGTTATGTCAGTACCGTGTCGAAGGGTATATTCAGGCTATGCGCCGCATGGGAATGCCGGTGCGGGAAGAGTATCTGGTGCGCGGTGATTTTACCCACGAGAGTGGTGCGGAATGTGCCGCACAGCTGCTGGCACTGCCGGAACCGCCGACGGCCATTTTCTGCCATAACGATATTATGGCGATCGGCGTGCTCTGGGCGGCCAGAAAACAGGGGATGACACTGCCGCAGGATCTCTCGGTTGTCGGTTTCGATGATTTACCGGCTGCACAATACTGTTCGCCGACCCTGACAACGATCGCACAACCCCGCTATGAAATCGGCCGTCAGTCTTTTTTACTGCTGCTGGAACAGTTGCAGGGACACACCGTGGCAAAAGGTTCGCGCCTGCTGGATTCTGATTTAATCATCAGAGAAAGTGCCTGCGCGCCTAAAAGCTAGGCAAAAACCGTAAGGTTAAGTAACATATAACGCTGAATAAGATGTTTCCTTAACCGACTTATTAGTGAATTGAAACAGTGGCACAACGAGATTATGTGGGACGCGGACGCTCTGCGCCGCGTAAAAAAAGTAAATCACGGAAGAAAAGTCAGGCGAAAGGCCTGCCGTTCACCACATTGGTGATCGCCGTGGCACTGGTGGTCGTTTTTGTCGGCGGCCTGTTCTATCTGGTCCATAACAAAAAAAGTCAGACCGCTTCTGACAGCATCATTCCGCCTGCACATCAGCAGAGTACCGGCAACGGGCTCCCGCCGATCCCGGAGGAGCGCTGGCGTTATATCAAAGAGCTGGAAAACCGCGAAGCCGGGGTACCGGAACAGTATTACGCCAACCCGCAGACACCGGCTAACCGCATTGACCCGGGTGCCAGACTAACCCCGGAACAGCGGCAGCTGCTGGAGCAGATGCAGTCTGATATGCAGCAGGCACCGGTTCAGTTGCAGGAAGTACCGGCAAACGGCACTGTTCCGCGTTCTCAGGTCGTCGTTACCGGTCAGGATCCGCAGCTGCGTATGCAGCCGGAAACCCGTCCTGCACCGCAACCGGCAGAAAAACCGGCTGAGAAACCAAAGCCGGTGCAGGAAAAACCGCAGGCCGCACCTGAACGCTGGTTAGTCCAGTGCGGATCATTCCGTGAAAATGGTCAGGCTGAGGAAGTCCGCGCCGGTCTCGCCTTCTCCGGTATCGAAAGCCGCGTCTCACAGGGTGGCGGCTGGTATCGGGTGATGCTCGGCCCGTATGAAAAATCCGCCGCGCAATCGGTGAAAAGCCGTGCCGCTGATGCCGGCGTAACAAATTGTATTCTTCGCGCCGCCGGGGGTTGAAATCCTTCAGCCCTCCCCCCATATCTGAAGTTAATTCTGTGCCGCCGGGAATATATCCGGCGGCCTCTCTCCATCCTTTAGCACAACCAGGGGCTGACTCATGACAACAATCGTAAGTGTTCGCCGTAATGGCCAGGTCGTAATTGGTGGTGATGGGCAGGCGACAATGGGTAATACCGTCATGAAAGGTAATGTCCGCAAAGTCCGCCGCCTCTATCACGACAAAGTCATTGCCGGTTTCGCCGGCGGCACCGCGGATGCCTTTACCCTCTTTGAACTGTTTGAACGCAAACTTGAACTCCATCAGGGGCACCTGACAAAAGCCGCCGTTGAGCTCGCCAAAGACTGGCGTACCGACCGTATGCTGCGCAAGCTGGAAGCCCTGCTGGCCGTTGCCGATGAAACCGCATCGCTGATTATCACCGGACAGGGGGATGTCGTTCAGCCTGAAAATGATCTGATTGCCATTGGTTCCGGCGGCCCGTACGCCCAGGCAGCAGCCCGCGCCATGCTGGAAACCACCGATCTGAGTGCCCGGGAAATCGCGGAGCGCGCACTGACTATTGCCGGTGATATCTGTATCTACACCAACCACAATCTGAATTTTGAAGAATTACCTTCAAAAGCATAAGGATCGACGTTATGTCCGAAATGACTCCACGCGAAATTGTCAGCGAACTCGATAACCATATTATCGGCCAGGATAAAGCCAAACGCGCTGTCGCCATCGCACTGCGTAACCGCTGGCGCCGTATGCAGCTCAATGAAGAGCTGCGCCACGAGGTCACCCCGAAAAATATTCTGATGATTGGCCCGACCGGTGTCGGTAAAACGGAAATTGCCCGTCGTCTCGCCAAACTGGCCAATGCGCCGTTTATCAAAGTTGAAGCCACCAAATTCACCGAAGTGGGTTATGTCGGTAAAGAAGTGGATTCCATCATCCGCGATCTGACGGATTCCGCCGTGAAAATGGTGCGCCTGCAATCCATCGAGAAAAACCGTTTCCGTGCTGAGGAAATGGCCGAAGAACGTATTCTCGATGTATTGATCCCGCCGGCGAAAAATAACTGGGGTCAGACTGACACCCAGGCAGAGCCGTCTGCAGCCCGTCAGGCATTCCGCAAGAAACTGCGCGAAGGCCAGCTGGATGACAAAGACATTGAAATTGAAGTCTCTGCCGCACCAATGGGTGTGGAAATCATGGCACCTCCGGGCATGGAAGAGATGACCAGCCAGTTACAGTCCATGTTCCAGAACCTGGCCGGACAGAAACAAAAACCACGCAAAATGAAGATTAAAGAAGCCTTCAAACTGCTGGTTGAGGAAGAAGCCGCCAAACTGGTGAATCCGGAAGAGCTGAAAGAGCAGGCCATTGAAGCCGTTGAACAGCACGGTATCGTGTTTATCGATGAATTCGATAAAATCTGTAAGCGCGGCGGTCAGTCCTCCGGGCCGGACGTATCCCGTGAAGGGGTTCAGCGCGACCTGCTGCCGCTGATTGAAGGCTGCACGGTCTCCACCAAGCACGGCATGGTCAAAACTGACCACATCCTGTTTATCGCCTCCGGTGCGTTCCAGGTTTCCAGCCCGTCTGATCTGATCCCGGAATTACAGGGCCGCCTGCCTATCCGTGTGGAATTACAGGCACTGACCACTGAAGATTTCGAGCGTATCCTGACCGAGCCGAACGCCTCACTGACCGTTCAGTACAAAGCACTGATGGCTACCGAAGGTGTGGATATTTCCTTCACCGCTGACGGCATCCGTAAAATTGCGGAATCCGCATGGCAGGTCAACGAAACCACCGAAAATATCGGTGCCCGTCGTTTACACACGGTGCTGGAACGATTAATGGAAGAAATTTCCTATGACGCCAGTGAAAAACAGGGCCAATCCATTGAGATCAATGCGGAATACGTGAAAGATCATCTGGATCAGCTCGTGGCTGATGAAGATTTAAGTCGCTTTATTCTGTAATTCGATAATAATCAGACATAATATTATTCAGACTGCGCGGGTATCATCCGCCCGGCAGTCTGCGTTATTATTTTTTGTCGTTATTATTACATTCTGAAAAGTAAGCGAGTTTCAATGTCAGTCACCCCTTCACCGGCCATCAGCCGTACCCAAGCCTGGCTGGAAAGCCTGCGGCCCAAAACATTACCTCTCGGGGTGATCGCGATTATTACCGGTTCCGCGCTGGCTTACTGGACCGGTCACTTTAAATTCCCTGTTGCCCTGCTCGCCCTTATCACCACCGGGATTCTGCAGATCCTGTCGAATCTGGCCAATGACTACGGTGATGCGGTAAAAGGCACCGATACCGAAGCGCGCCTCGGCCCGCTGCGCGGTATGCAAAAAGGTGTGATCACCGCCGCTCAGATGAAAAAGGCACTGATTCTGACCGTCACGCTCGCCTGCCTGTCCGGGCTGGCGCTGATTATTGTCGCCTGCGAGAAACCGGAAGATATTATCGGCTTTCTGGGGTTAGGTGTGGCGGCGATTATCGCTGCAATCACCTATACGGTCGGGAAAAAACCCTACGGCTACCTCGGGCTGGGTGATATTTCTGTTCTGATCTTTTTCGGCTGGCTGAGCGTGATAGGCACCTATTACCTGCAGGCCGGTTTTTTCAGCCCGCTGACCATTCTGCCCGCGACCGCCTGCGGACTGCTGTCAGTTGCGGTGCTGAATATCAATAATATGCGCGATATCGAAAATGATATCCTGACCGGGAAAAATACCCTGGCTGTCCGCCTCGGTCCGCTGAAATCCCGCTATTACCACGCCGCCGTGATCACAGCGGCGTTCCTGTGCCTGGTGCTTTTTACCCTGCTCTATCTGCACGGCTGGTACAGCTGGCTGTTCCTGCTTTCCGCACCGGTACTGTTTATGCATATCAGACGTGTGCTGGGTGACATGACCGCCACGGGAATGCGCCCGCTGCTGGAACAGATGGTGAAAGCCGCACTGCTGGTCAATATCCTGTTTTCCGCAGGGCTTATCTGCCAGCGTCTGTAACCGGGATTTACGCCGAAATCTGCCGCTTTCTTGATTCAGATCGGAAAGCGGTCGCTGTTGATTTTGCAAACAACGGTGCGAAGGGGCTATACTGACTGTATCCGGCAGCAACCAGACGTAAAATCCTATGAAAAATGATACCTTCGACACCTCCGAGCTTTGTGACATTTACCAGGAAAATGTGAATGTCGTTGAACCCCTGTTTTCCAACTTCGGGGGCTGTTCATCGTTTGCGGGGCAAATCACCACCGTAAAATGCTTTGAAGATAACGGACTGCTCTTTGATCTCCTGGAAGAAGAGGGAGAAGGCCGTATTCTGCTCGTTGACGGGGGCGGTTCTGTCCGCCGCGCGCTGGTTGATGCGGAACTCGCGGCACTGGCAGTGCAGAACGGCTGGGAAGGTATTGTGGTATACGGCGCGGTGCGTCAGGTGGACGACCTGGCAGAAATGGATATCGGTATTCAGGCCATGGCCGCCATTCCGGCAGGCTGCGGTTCAGAAGGTATCGGTGACAGTGATATCCGCGTGAATTTCGGCGGCGTGACGTTCTTCTCCGGCGATTATCTGTATGCGGATAACACCGGGATTATTCTGTCTGATATCCCGCTGACCCTGCCGGAAGAAAATGATGACGATGAAGATGAAGATGAGCTGACCGAAGCATAATCCTCATCAGATACACAAACAGCAAAAAGGGCGGATATCCGCCCTTTTGTCGTTATGACGCCATATAAAACCGCATCACACTCAATCAGTTATTTGCAGTAAGGCGGACAAATGAAGTCAGCACCACAGAACAATACCCGTATTACGCTAAACAGCCACAGCATCAAAACCGCGATTACGCTAAATCATTCGTTCTGTGGCAAGGCGGTGAAGCGAAGAGCTCCGGGAGCATACATCAGTATGTGACCGGGGAGCTGAGCGAAACCAACACAGCCACAGGGCGAAGGATGACGCGTAATTACTGGACGTCGTCCATTTTTCCGAGCAAAGCCCGCAGACGCTCCTGCCAGCCTGCCTGCTCCTGCTTCAGCTGTTCGTTTTCACGCACCAGTGACTCACGGGCACCGGCGGCATTCTGCACTTCGCGGTTCAGGTTATTGTTCGTTTCTTTTAATTCGTCGATTTCCATCTGTAACAGGGTGATGGTGTCGATAGCCTGCTGGACCTTTGCTTCCAGCTTTTCAAATACTTCAAATGACATCTTGCGTCCTCCTTGTAAGCGATGCTCTGATTGTAAGTAGGTGTTATCAATGTGTCCAGTCACATCACGTGTATTCCCCATAATGCCGCAGAATAAAATCCGGCAATTATCAGCCTGAATGTTGCATCCCTGTTACAAAATATGCGAAATCGCTCAATTTTTTGACACAAACCACAGTTCTTGATTTCGTTATTTCTCGATTACGAACATTAACGATAAATTCACACTCAGACATATGTCTGATACACGAAGAACATCATTTGTTAATAATTCACACTTATTTCACCCTAATTTTGCACTATCAGGATTGATACTATGAGTCTACTAAAATCTCCGACCCTCTTCGGACAATGTCTTTCCGAGTTCCTGGGTACAGCTTTGCTGGTCTTCTTTGGTTTAGGCTGTGTGGCTGCGGTTCGTATTGCCGGCGCACAGCTGGGATTATGGGAAGTCAGTATCATCTGGGGTCTGGGTGTGGCACTGGCAGTGTATCTGACAGCCGGGATCTCAGGCGCGCATCTCAACCCGGCGGTCACACTCGCGCTCTGGCTGTTTGCCTGCTTTGATCGCCGCAAAGTCATTCCGTATATCGCGGCACAATTCCTCGGCGGATTTGCTGCCGCAGCACTGGTGTATTCAATGTATTACAATGTGTTTCTTGATTATGACCAGGTGCATCATATTGTGCGCGGCTCACCGGAAAGCCTCTTTACTGCCGGGGTATTCTCCACCTATCCGGCAGCAGCAGTCAGTGTGGGCCAGGCGTTCTTTATCGAAGTGGTGATCGCCGCCATCCTGGTCTGCCTTATCCTGGCACTGACCGACGACGGCAACGGTGTACCGCGCGGCCCGCTGGCACCGCTGCTGATTGGCCTGCTGATTGCGGTTATCGGCGGCTCCTTCGGTCCGCTGACCGGATTCGCCCTTAACCCTGCCCGTGACTTCGGCCCGAAAGTAGTTGCATACCTCGCAGGCTGGGGAGATATCGCCTTCACCGGCGGGCGTGATATCCCGTATTTCCTGGTGCCGATGTTTGCGCCGGTCGTCGGCGGGTTACTCGGTGCATTCGGCTACCGCAAACTCATCGGGCGTCATCTGCCGTGTGAAGTGTGTGATACCGGAGACGAAAAATAATACCGCAGCGAATCACGTACTCTGACGTTATCGCGTGTTTGTTCACTCAGAAATAAAACAGGTTTAATTATGACAACAGAAACAATCACCCGTGAGAAAAAGTATATCGTCGCGCTGGATCAGGGAACCACCAGTTCACGGGCGGTACTTTTTGATCGTAATGCCAATATTATCGATATCGCGCAGCGCGAGTTCACCCAAATCTACCCGAAACCGGGCTGGGTGGAGCATGATCCGATGGAAATCTGGGCCACACAGAGTTCCGTTTTAACGGAAGTCCTCGCCAAAACGGACGTACATCCGGACGAAGTCGCCGCTATCGGTATCACCAACCAGCGCGAAACCACCATCGTCTGGGAAAAAGAGACCGGCAAACCGGTTTATAATGCGATTGTCTGGCAATGCCGCCGGACGGCAGATTACTGCACCGGTCTCAAGCAGAATGAAGAAATGGTCCGCTACATCCGGGAAAACACCGGTCTGGTGGTCGACCCGTATTTTTCCGGCACCAAAGTGAAGTGGATCCTCGATAATGTTGAGTGTGCGCGGGAAAAGGCGGAGAAAGGGGAATTACTGTTCGGAACCGTTGATACCTGGCTGGTCTGGCGCATGACTCAGGGACGTGTGCACGTCACTGATCACACCAACGCCTCGCGCACCATGCTGTATAACATCCGTTCACTGGCGTGGGATCAGAAAATCCTCGATCTGTTCGGCATTCCGCGTGCCATGCTGCCGGACGTGAAAGCATCATCAGAGATCTACGGCAAAACCAACATCGGCGGGAAAGGCGGTACCCGTATTCCTATCGCCGGTATTGCCGGTGACCAGCAGGCGGCACTGTTCGGTCAGATGTGTGTTCAGCCGGGCATGGCGAAAAACACCTACGGCACCGGCTGCTTCCTGCTGATGAACACCGGTAACGAAGCGGTGCTGTCTGAACACGGCCTGCTGACCACGATCGCCTGCGGTCCGCGCGGTGAAGTAAATTATGCCCTTGAGGGCGCGGTTTTTGTGGCCGGAGCCTCCATCCAGTGGCTGCGTGATGAGATGAAAATCATTGCTGATGCCACCGATTCCGAATACTTCGCCACCAAAGTCAAAGACAGTAATGGTGTGTATGTGGTGCCCGCCTTTACCGGCCTCGGTGCACCTTACTGGGATCCGTATGCACGCGGAGCCATTTTCGGTCTGACACGGGGAGTGAACAGTAATCACCTGATCCGCGCCACGCTGGAATCTATCGCCTATCAGACCCGCGACGTACTGGAAGCCATGCAGGCCGATGCCGGAACCCGTCTGAAGGCACTGCGTGTCGATGGCGGTGCGGTGGCAAACAATTTCCTGATGCAGTTCCAGTCCGATATCCTGGGCACGTCTGTGGAACGCCCGCTGATCCGCGAAAGTACCGCACTGGGTGCGGCATTGCTGGCCGGGTTATCCACCGGGTTCTGGCAGGATTTGGAGGAAATAAAAGCCAAATCCACCATCGAGAAAACCTTCCGTCCGGGCATTGAAACCACGGAACGGAATGTCCGTTATAACGGCTGGAAAAAAGCCGTTGCCCGCGCACAGGACTGGGAAGACCACAGCTAATCCCTCTGAGTTTTACCTTTCTGCCGCCGGTTAATACCGGCGGTTTTTTATGCGCGAAAACAACAATTATCACCAGAACAAAAAACCACCTCACTCTGTAAAAGTACCTGCCTGCAGATTAAATTCCCGGATATGCCACCGCGATCACAAAAATTAACCAACTGTAATCAATATGTAACATCTTGTGCTGGAATTCACAGTAATAACGAATAAAAACGAATAGTCTGTGAGCGCAAAGGAAAATACATGAAGAAAACCGCCGTTGTTCCGGTAAACTTCATCACCGCACACTGATAAATACTTAGCGAAGGAGATGTCTATGCTAAGCCTGTTTAAACCTGCGCCGCATATTCAGCGGCTCAGTGCCGATCGTATTGATCCGGTATACCGCCGTCTGCGCTGGCAAATCTTTATGGGGATCTTTTTTGGCTATGCTGCCTATTACCTGGTCCGGAAAAATTTCGCCCTTGCTTTCCCCAGCCTGATGGAACAAGGGTTCTCCAGAGGCGAACTCGGTACGGCATTATCGGCGATCTCCATTGCTTACGGTCTTTCCAAATTTATCATGGGATCGTTTTCTGACCGGGCTAACCCACGCTATTTTCTCCCGACCGGACTTATTCTTGCCTCCGCTGTCATGTTAATCATGGGCTTTTGCGACTGGGCAACCTCTTCCGTCTGGATTATGGCTATCCTGCTGTTTCTCTGCGGGTGGTTCCAGGGGATGGGCTGGCCGCCGTGCGGACGCACCATGGTCCACTGGTGGTCACAAAAAGAGCGCGGCGGGATTGTGTCTGTCTGGAACTGTGCCCATAACGTCGGCGGCGGCTTACCGCCGATGCTGATGCTGCTGGGAATGTACTGGTTCGGTGACTGGAAAGCCGCGTTTTATATGCCGGCATTTGCCGCCATTCTGGTAGCACTCATTGCATTTGCCCTGATGCGGGATACCCCGCAATCCTGCGGCCTGCCGCCAATCGAAGAGTACAAAAACGACTATCCTGATGATTATACAGAGAACAGCGAAGTTGAACTGACGGCAAAACAGATCTTTATGCAATACATCCTGCCGAATAAGTTACTGTGGTATATCGCTTTTGCTAACGTCTTTGTTTACCTGCTGCGTTACGGCGTGCTGGACTGGTCACCGACTTATCTCCGGGAAGTCAAACATTTCGATATAACGGGCTATTCTGTCGCCTATTTCCTGTATGAATGGGCGGGGATCCCCGGCACACTGCTGTGCGGCTGGATGTCAGATAAAGTCTTTAAAGGAAACCGCGGTGCAACCGGGGTGTTCTTTATGGCACTGGTCACCATCGCCACCGTGGTCTTCTGGCTCAACCCGCCGGGAAACCCGGCGGTTGATATGGCGTGTATGATCACCATCGGCTTCCTGATTTACGGCCCGGTCATGCTGATCGGCCTGCACGCCCTGGAGCTTGCACCGAAGAAAGCAGCCGGTACCGCAGCGGGATTTACCGGGTTATTCGGCTACCTCGGCGGCTCGGTGGCAGCAAGTGCCATCGTCGGCTTTACCGTGGATTATTTCGGCTGGAATGGCGGTTTTGGTGTCATGATTGGCGGCAGTGTGCTCGCTGTGATCCTGTTAGTTGTGGTCATGCGTGGTGAGAAAAAACACCACGATGAAATCGCCCGCAATAAAGCCTAAGCGGAGACAGACAGATGAATATATCCCGTCAGTTTTATCTTGTCAGTGCCCTTGCGGGTGCCGTGCTCTGCGGCTCTGCCGCTTTTGCGGCAGACAATAAGATTGTGATTGCACATCGCGGTGCCAGCGGCTATCTGCCGGAGCATACCCTGCCGGCCAAAGCGATGGCATATGCGCAGGGTGCTGATTATCTGGAGCAGGATCTGGTGATGACCAAAGATGATGAACTCATCGTCCTGCATGATCATTATCTCGACCGTGTTACCGATGTGGCAACACGCTTTCCGGATCGCGCACGTAAAGATGGCCGTTACTACGCTATCGACTTTACTCTCGCGGAAATTAAGTCCCTGAAATTTACTGAAGGATTTGAAATCGAAAACGGTAAACCGGTACAAAAATATCCGGGTCGTTTTCCGATGGGAAAATCAGATTTCCGTATTCATACCTTTCAGGAAGAACTTGAGTTCATTCAGGGTCTGAATCATTCCACCGGAAAAAACACCGGGATTTACCCGGAAATCAAAGCGCCGTGGTTCCACCACCAGGAAGGTAAAGATATCACCCGTAAAACCCTGGAAGTGCTGAAAGCTTACGGCTACCAGACTAAAGATTCCGGGGTATTTCTTCAGTGTTTCGATCCGAATGAATTAAAGCGCATCAAAAATGAACTGATGCCGGAAATGAAGATGGATCTGATGCTGATACAGCTGATCGCTTACACCGACTGGCAGGAAACCTTTGAGCAGAATGCGGAAGGCAAATGGGTCAACTATAACTATGACTGGATGATGTCTCCCGGTGCGATGAGTAAAATCGCAGCATATGCTGATGGCATCGGGCCTGATTATCATATGCTTATCAGCAAGGAGTCCAGACCGGGGCACATCACCCTGACGCCGATGGCAAAAGAGGCACACGCTTCGCAACTGATGATCCATCCGTTTACTGTCCGCGCGGATGCCTTACCGCCGTATGCGGAGAACACTGAACAGTTATTTGATGCTATTTATATTCAGGCCGGAGCAGAAGGGTTATTTACTGATTTTCCGGACAAAGGCGTACAGTTTCTGCAAAAACATAAACTGCATCAGTGATCACTCCGCTGCGGAACAAAACAACAACGGGCACAACAGTGCCCGTTTTCTTTATCTCAGAAGCCTGACTCAGGATGCCATCGGCTGCTGATTCTGCAACCGGTGAGCCAGCGGCAGCCAGCACAGCACCATAATCACGGAGACTGCCAGCATCAGCAGGCCGACACTGCCCTGCCCGCCCTGCGGCATCAGTGCTGAAATCCAGGTGGCAACACCGGAACCCACATTCTGTAGTCCGCCCACCAGTGCACCGGCAGCCCCCGCCAGATACGGGAACGGCTCCATTGCCGCCGTGGTGGCCAGCGGAAACAGCATCCCGGCACCAAAAAAGAACAATGCAGCGGGGATCAGTAACGTCCAGACATTCATCACACCCAGCAGCCCCGGGATCCACATCAGCGCACCGGCCACCAGGCAGCAGATTACCGCACACCACACCAGAAAACTGAAGGATTTACTGTCCCGCCCGGCAAACCAGGCACCGAAAAATGCTGCCGGGATCGGCAGAATAAACAGAATACTCACCGCCATACTACTCAGCCCCAGGCCGTCACGCATCAGCACACCACTGGAGGCCTCAAATACCGCCACCCCGGCCAGGCCGCAAATCAGCATCGCCAGATACGGCACAAATGTCCGGTTGGTCAGCAGCAGGCGGAAAGAGGCCCACATTTTCGGTTTCTCTTTCATCGGCGGACGGGTTTCCGGCAGCTTGTGCCACATGTTGTAACCCACCGCCAGGCCGAGCAGGAGCAAAAACGCATAACAGGCGCGCCAGCCGAAGAAAAACGCCAGCGCACCGCCGAGCATCGGGGCAATCAGCGGGCTGACCAGGATCCCCATATTCAGCAGGCTGTTGGCATAGCGCAGGGAAATCCCGGTATATAAATCACGCGGCATGGTCCGGGCCATCACCCCGGCCACCCCGGTCCCCAGCCCCTGCAACCCGCTGGCAATCACCAGCATGGTCAGGTTCGGCGAAAACAGCGCAGCAGTCGTGGATAACACATAAATAAATAACCCGGTGAGGATCACCGGACGGCGGCCGATTTTATCTGAGATCGGCCCGTAAATAAGCTGGGATGCACCATAGGTAAATAAATACGCCGCCATCACACTCTGCACGGCACCCGCCGGTTCGCCGAAATCCAGCGCAATATCCGTTATTACCGGTACATACACCGTCTGCGTCATTTGTCCGACAGCAATCAGCGCAATCAGCATTACCAGCAGATGAAAATTTTCCAGTTTTTTCATTTTTATTGTCAGTCTTTACATTGTTACCGGGAGGGCACAGCACAATTCCGGCAGTGATAATTACAGCCAGAATCAGTCATACTTGCGATACCCTATAAAATAGCAAATTAAAAAAATTTTGGGAGATAGTTCACACATTTATTTTTGTTACCAAACGACCGTTTTTATGCTGTTTCCGGCAACTAAACTGTACAGTTCATCCTGATTTATCGTATTCATGCGACAGGATCCTCTGACGCATTTAATCGATACATTTTTCCCCGTTGGCTTATTACACTGGTTTACATATTAATAACGACCATTCTGCGACTGACGGAGGTTATGCATGTCAAACTGGATCACAGGACGTGTCACACGTATCACACACCATACTGATACCTTATTCAGCCTGCATGTTCAGGCACCTGTCCGCCCGTTTACGGCGGGACAATTCGCCAAACTCGGCCTGGAAATTGACGGCGAACGCATACAGCGCGCTTATTCTTATGTTAATGCACCGGATGATGATGATCTTGAATTTTACCTGGTCACCGTCGGCGACGGTAAACTCAGTCCGCGTCTGGCAGCCCTGATCCCGGGAGATGAACTGCTGATCACCGATGAAGCGGCCGGTTTTTTTGTGCTTGATGAAGTACCGGACTGCGACACCCTCTGGATGCTCTCCACCGGCACCGCCATCGGCCCGTTTTTATCCATTCTGCAATATGGCAAAGATCTGGATCGGTTCCGGCATATTGTGCTGGTACATGCCGTGCGCTATGCCGCCGACCTGAGCTATCTGCCGCTGATGCAGGAACTGCAGAAAAACCTCAGGAGTGACAAACTGCGGATTGTGGCTGTCGTCAGCCGGGAACATGCGGAAGGCTCACTGCATGGCCGGGTCCCGGCGCTGATCAGTTCCGGTGAGCTGGAAGCCGCCGCCGGCTTACCGCTGACCGCCGACAGCAGCCATGTGATGCTGTGCGGTAACCCGGAGATGGTGAAAGATACCCAAAATCTGCTGAAAACGGAGCGGGAAATGCGCAAACACCTGCGCCGCAAACCCGGGCATATCACCAGCGAGCAATACTGGTGATACCCTGACAGCGGGTTCGCCCGCTGTCTCCGCCTCAGTGGCCGTCGATTTTATCCACCGGCTGTGTGTTTTCCCCGAAGCGGTTGCCCTCATCAAGACTTTTAAACACACCGCAGTCGAGCACCATGATCATCACAATAAAAATCGGCAGAAAACGCCCGAGTCCCCACTGCCAGAAGTCACCGGCGAGGCTCCAGTCCGGTGTGGTCAGCGCCCACGCCATCACCAGCATCAATGCCCAGCCGCCGCGTTTATTGCGATCATGCAGGCGTTTGGTAAAAATTGCGGCTGCCGGATACATCACCATCAGTACCGGTACCATAATCACTTCAACAGGTAACTGAAACAGCCCCTGTAATGACATCAGGAGAAACAGCACTGCGCCGCACACGCCGATCCCCGCCCAGAATGCTTTGCGGCCGATCCGCCCGTGAAACGAAAACGCCCATTGTTGTAGTGTCATTTCTCTTTCCTAATCGTGTACACTGGTTATGTTGCAGACAGATCACAGGGAGCCGTTATGAACGCAGTCAAAAAAACCGTACTGACCGCCCTGACAGCGGGATGCACACTGCTGCCTGTCACATCCGCTGCGGCAGGTGATACGGTACTGATCCCCATCCCCTGCTCACCGGAAGCGCTCTGGCTTCAGGCAGATGCGCCCGCCTTCGGCATCACCATCCCCGTTATGCGCGAACAGTTTAACCGCAACAACCCGTTGCTGCCATTGCGGGAATACAAAGTCGTGGCCTCAAACGACATTACTGCCAGCTATCTGCGGGCGGCAACCCGCATCAGCCCTTATATTTACTCCTCTGCCGTCCTTGAGCGCGACAGTGAAAAAATCAAAAGTCTCCAGCTGACACTGCTGCCCGGTGCGGACAGTACGGCGGAAAAAAACAACCGGGACCTGATGCTGGCCTATATTAAAGCACTGATTATTCAGTTCGAGCCGACACTCAATAAAAGCAATATTGATGCCGCCCTGAGCCGGGCGCTGGCAACGGATTTCAAAACCGGCACTTACGCCTCTCAATTCGGTGCATTACGTTATCTTCTGGTAGTTGATAGTAAAAATGGGGTAACTTTCGCTATTGAACCGATTAAGCTTTCGCTATCTAATAGTGAAACGGCACAGTAAACAGTGGCCGAAAAGCAAAGCTATTTCGCGCCGCTTTCACTATACTGTCTCTCTGTTTGCCTGTTCGCCGCTCTGCGCGGACAATGGTAATAAAGCTGAAGTCATTTAACTCATTCCGGCAGGAGGAAATACAATGCGACATCCCTTAGTCATGGGTAACTGGAAGCTGAACGGCAGCAGTAAAATGGTTCATGAGCTGATCACCGCTCTGCGTCATGAAATCGGTAATGTCACCGGATGTGATGTTGCGATCGCACCACCGGCAATTTATCTCTCTCAGGCCAAACAGGTTCTGGCGGGCTCCTCCATTGTGCTGGGTGCCCAGGATACCGGCCTGAATCTCTCCGGTGCGTTCACCGGCGAAACCTCCCCTGAAATGCTGAAAGATATCGGCGCGCAGTACATCATTATCGGTCACTCCGAGCGCCGTACTTACCACGGTGAGAGTGATGAATTAGTGGCAGAAAAATTCGCTGTCCTGAAAAAACTGGGTCTGACCCCGGTACTGTGTATCGGTGAATCCGAAGCGGAAAATGAAGCGGGTAAAACCGAAGAAGTCTGCGCACGTCAGATTGATGCTGTTCTGAATACCCAGGGTGCAGACGCTTTCCTCGGCGCGGTCATTGCCTATGAGCCTATCTGGGCTATCGGTACCGGCAAATCCGCCACGCCTGCCCAGGCACAGGCAGTCCACAAATTTATCCGCAGCCATATCGCGAAAAAAGATGCGAAAGTGGCAGAGCAGGTCATCATCCAGTACGGCGGTTCCGTGAACGATAAAAATGCCGCAGAGCTGTTCACTCAGCCGGATATCGACGGTGCATTAGTCGGCGGCGCATCACTGAAAGCCGATGCGTTCGGCGTGATCGTCAAAGCTGCTGCCGCAGCCAAAGCGGCAAAATAATCCCGGATTCCGGACAGCAAAAAGCGGCGAAATCGCCGCTTTTTTTGTGTGTTCCGTGAAATCAGAACCGGTACTGTCGTTTTAAATAACAAAAAACTAGTTTTTCCAGTTTATATTATTTTTATTTGCACGTTTAAATGTCTCCCGCACCCGGTCAATAATATCTGTCTGTGCCTTTGCCGGTTTCCCCTCCAGCGTCACCACACGTTCTAATAATGAAAGGAATGTCACAACCATTTCAGGTGTAAATTGCTTCATACTCAATTTAAGTATATGAGGGACACTTTGATCAAAATTCAGTTCGTTATCATGTACCAGATGTGAAGATGAGGAAAACAAGTCCGCAGCATCCTGATTTTCCAGGTTAAAATTATCCGTAAACAGCGTAATTACCGTTTGTTTTTGTTCCCGGGATATTTCCCCTTCCTGCTTCAGAGCCCCGACAATAATAACGGCAGCCGCTTCTGTTGCCGTCGGTAAATTATAAATCGGTTTCACCCCGTATTGTTTTTGCCACTTTCTTCGCCGGGCCCAGGTAAACGGATTAAACGAATTCAGATCAACACCTGAGTTTTGTAATGAATGTAACGCCCATACAAGCGCCGCTAATGCTGAAATTGCAGCAATAATAATATGCATATTGAGGTCTGCCCCACTGTCCTTATGAATCCGGTATCCGATTTCTTTTAAATTCTCCATGTTACAGACAGAGATGCAACAAAAAATGTGTGACAAGGCAGCAACGTGAGGATATCCCGGGTCACATACACTAGTATGTGACCCGGGCGATGAATGAAGCCAACACCGCCACAGGCTGAAGGACAATTCGCGTAATCCTCTAAATCATTCAGTTTGTGGCAAGGCGGCAAAGTGAGAACATCCCCGGGAACATACACCAGTATGTGACCGGGGTGGGCGAACGCAGCCAACACGGCCACGGACTGAAGGATGACGAGGATTTTTTAGTAGAGTTTCTTCGCGGTCTCATACCAGTCTTTCTTAAACACCCGCTTCATATTCATCACCGCATCAATAATATCGTGATGAACCAGTTTTTCATTCTGGATCCCGACACAGCGGCCGCCGTAACCTTCCAGCAGTAACTGAATAGAATATGCGCCCATGCGGGATGCGAGGATACGGTCATACGCCACCGGTGAACCGCCGCGCTGGATATGGCCCAGCACCGTTGCGCGGGTTTCGTGATGTGTTGTTGCTTCGATCTGGCGCGCCAGTTCATACACATCGGTGACATGTTCGGTGATCGCTACAATGGCATGGCGTTTACCTTTATCAATCCCGGCTTTGATTTCTGCAATCAGTTCATCACTGCTGTATTCCACTTCGTTCGGCGGCAGAACGATAAATTCACAGCCTCCGGCAATGGCGGCAGACAGCGTCAGGTCACCGCAATAGCGCCCCATCACTTCCACAATAGAGATACGTTTGTGGGATGTGGAGGTATCACGCAGGCGGTCAATCGCTTCAACCACGGTTTCCAGCGCGGTAAAATAGCCGATGGTGTAATCGGTTCCTGCCACGTCATTATCGATAGTGCCCGGCAGACCGATGCACGGAAAACCCGCTTCGGTCAGTTTTTTGGCGCCGAGATAGGAACCGTCCCCGCCGATAACCACCAGCGCGTCGATGCCGTTTTTGCGCATATTTTCAATCGCCGTTTCCCGCACTTTATCATCACGGAATTCCGGGAAACGAGCTGACCCGAGGAAGGTACCGCCGCGGTTGATCACATCAGAGACACTGAAGCGGTCGAGCTGTTTCATCCGGTTTTCATACAGCCCGAGATAGCCGTCATAAATCCCGATAACTTCCAGCTCTTCTGACAGCGCAGCGCGGACGACGCCGCGGATCGCGGCATTCATGCCCGGCGCATCACCGCCGCTTGTCAGCACACCGATTCGTTTGATCTTCTTGCTCATGATGACCTCTGATTTGCAGATGTAATATGTGTAAATCTGAAAAACCTGAGCGGCATGTTACCACGCTTCCCCGGTCAGGCTTCGGGAATTCACTGCTGTAATGCGGTGCTGAATTGATTCACCTAACCCTATAGTAAAATAAGGTTTCGCCGGATGCACCTACCTTTGCGGATTTTTTTGTCATTTTGAGACACCGGAAACACCGGTACGTCATAACCGGATATTATTCAGCATACCCGTTAAGGATACCCGAAAAACAGAAAATAATTAGCGTATCCGAAACATTTTTTTCACAAAAAATGCGTTACAGGAAAGAGAGGAGTAAAAACCGGAATTTGAAATAAAAAATCACATCCGGAGAAGAATATATATCCGGATTCTCCGCACATTATGTAATTAATGAAAACAAACAGTAATAAACTATGTAAGAATTTACATTGTGACATAATTAATGTAATAGAATTTTATATAATATTTTTTTGCAATTATTGAATATTACTTATGGCAGGTATTAAAAACAAGAATATTAGTAACATTCAGACATACTAATTTAATATTTATCACACCATCATCGTTACTCATATCACGGGTATCGCCATTTCCTCCGGTAAATCAAATCCGGAATTTAAACAACAATACTAACCCAAAAACAGACTTAACAAGAATATTATACTGGCCAATAAAATAAAAAAACCATCAGATTACCTTCATTCATCCTGTGTATTAAGATTCATTCCCACCAAATAAAATTAAAAAAAACTACGTAAATATGTATTTTGCCCTCCGTTGATTAAACAAATCTTAAATAAGATACTTATCTCATAAATAAAAATAACTGCTTTAAATATTTACCCTTTTCGTCTGACGAAATGGCTTTTGTTATATATACCGACACCAGGGAATCACTCATGAAACCAAAAAAGAAAATATTACATCTCGCCATATTGTCCGTTATTTTTACCACCGCGCCTTCATTGGTGATGGCAGAAACATTCTGTGGTGACAGAGGCAGTATCACTTACGGCGGGAGCTCAACACTCACCGGAGAACTCACCGCGGATCAGTGCTATGAGGTTGGCGCATCGGTTATCGGCGATCCCGCAGACTATATCGGGATTGCCAAAGAGCTGACCCTGCTGAGCGGCAGTAAACTCAGTGTGCTTGGCCTGTTTGAGGATTCCCGGGTTCAGGGCGGCGCTGAAGCCTGGATAGGAAAAAATACTAACATCGCTGTGGACGGGTATCACACCGGTTTTCCGGCTACCGGCAGCCGTATTGATATTCAGAGCGGCGGATTAATCCGTGTTCTGGACGGCGGAACATTAAAAGATTCCGTACTCAACGGCGGAACTGTTTATGTCAGTAATACCGGTACAGCAGATGATCCGGGCCAGTCTGAAAATAATACCGTCAACAGCGGCGGGAAATTATTTATTTACCTGGGCGGGGAATCAACCGGAACACAGGTTAATGACGGCGGTTATGAATATGTCCAGCAGGACGGTAAATCCCTGGATACCGTTGTGAATAACGGCGGATTACAGCAACTGCACGGCAAAGGGTTTGCCGATAATACCCTCGTGAACGCCGGGGCCCGGCAATATGTTGTCGATGATTCCAAAGCCACCAATACAACCGTTGATGGCGGTCAGCAATATATTTTCCGTCAAAATACCACCGCTGCTGCCGGTATTGCGGAAGTTAACCGGATAAAAAACGGTGGTGCCCAGATTATTAAAGGCGGCGGACAAGCGATTAATAACAAACTCTATGACACCGCCGTACAACGTATTTACGAAGCCTCCTCCGCGACAGATACCACACTGAGTGATCGCGCCAAAAGCTGGCTGGCGGCCGGCGCACAGCTCCTCGGCGTCACCACCGTTAATCAGCAGTCTCAGGTACAGCTGACTGCCGGTGCGGAAGACAGACTGGCTGCGGATGCCGGGGCATATGCGGAAAATATTATCTTATCCGGCACGGACAGCACCCTGCTGGTGATCACCGGCGATACCGGGAATACCGCCTTTGCCGGTTCGCTCAGCGGACAAGGGCAGGTCCGGTTTGTTGCGCCGGTCAATGCCGGGTACAGCCATCTGACCATTGATAATCTCTCCGGCAGCCAGACATTCTATATGAACACAGCCATTGCGGAGCAACAGGGGGATTACCTCACCATCCGTAACGGCAGTGGTGACCATGCTCTGAATGTACAGGATTCCGGGGCTGAAATTACCCGTCCGGATGAGTCACGTCTTGATGTAATCACGGACGAAAGCAGCAATGCACAGTTCCGCCTGAGCGCCCTCGACGGTACCAATATCAATGCGGTGGACAGCGGGACCTATATGTACTCGCTCTATCAGCGTGATGAGCAGAACGGCAAAATCTGGTATCTGGCGGCTCAGAAAGATGACAATACCGGTGAACCCGGCGAGCCTGAAAAGCCGGTTCCGCCGGTTGTTCCGGACAATAAAACCACACCGTCCACCGACGCAGTGTTATCCATGTCTGCCGCGCCGCAGCTGATTTTTAATCACGAACTCGATAATCTGCGGTTCCGCCGCGGCGAATTACGGGATAATCAGGGCGATGCGGGGGTATGGGTGCGCCTGACCGGCGACAGAACCCGTGCAGGCACCGGACACACACATTTTAAACTGAATCAGGCCGGTTTTGAGCTGGGTGCGGATAAATCCGTCCCGCTGGAAAACGGCAAATTGTGGCTCGGCGTCTTTACCGGCTATAACGATGTCAAACTGAAGCATCAGCGCGGCGGCGAAAGCAGCATCGACAGTGTCACTGCCGGGGGTTACGCCACCTGGTTCTCAGATAACGGCTGGTATCTCGATGGTGTGCTGAAATATAACCATTTTAACAATGAGTTACGTGCGGTTTCCACCAACCGCAGCAGCATCCGCGGGGATTATTCACAGAATGCTTACGGCGCATCCGCAGAAGCCGGTTACTCCTTTGATCTGCCGGACGCCTTCCGGACCGAGCCGTATGCCCGCCTGAGCTATATGCGTGCGGACAGCAAATCAGTTCACCTGAACAATAATATGCAGGCAAAACTGGATGCACAGCAATCCCTGCAATCCGAACTCGGCCTGCACGCGGGGAAAGATTTCACTCTGAACAATCAGGTGATTATCACCCCTTACGCCACACTGGCCTGGCAGCATGAGTTTATCAGCAATAATGATGTGACCATTAACCAACGCAATACGTTTGACACCGATTTCTCCGGGGACAGCCTGAAAGCCGGCGGCGGGTTAACAGTCCGTTTCACGCCGCAGATTCAGGCGTATGCGGAAATCGATTACCGCAAAGGCGACAAAACGGAATCGCCGCTGCACGGCAATATCGGCGTGCGCTACAACTTTTAATTTCTCGTTGTGATTCAATTACGGCGGCCGCAAGGCCGCTTTTTTTTACCGGCTGCATCTCCGGTACCCAAAAAACAGATAAAAAAAAGCCCCTCGAGAGGGGCTGTAAAAGACAGGGATGGTGTCTATGGCAAGGAAAAACTTCTTGGGTGCTACTTAACGACTCTACTGACTCTACTGACTTCACTACTCTGACAAATGACTACTGACAAATTCATTCCGGCATATTCTGCGCGGAGGAGGCGGATGAGGTATGAATACTCTCCTCCGGCTCAAAATTGGCATCCAGCTGCATTTTCTGCTCCTGGTTGAGTAACTGATACATCTGATGATGAACCCGTATCATCTCAACCTGGTAATCCAGCCGCTTGCGCATCTCCTTTTCCAGCTGATTACGCACCGCCGTTTCATCAAACTTCTCGGCCTTAACCAGCTCGTACAGCGCGATATCATCTTCTGCAAGGTTACGGACATTCCGTAACTGGTCGCGGTAATTGTGCATCAGATCCCGCAACTGCATCCGTTGTTGTTCCGTTAACCGGATACCGGTCAACATAGAGGTATAACCATCTCCCCCTGATGTCGTTATACCTTTATACTGACTGTGACTCTGCACCGGGGTAACGCAGCCATCACTTTCTGAATCCTGCGCCAGTCCGGGCGCACTTTGCATCACAAACATTGACGCTAAAGTGATTGTTGCTATCTTACCCATAGTAACTCCTTAAACTTCTGAGTCTGCGTCACCTGACCCGTTGGAATTAACTATACGCACCCGGCTGCAAACATGCGTCAGAGCATGTAAAAGAACGTAAAGTCATGGAATAGAAACGTTTGTTGTCGTATTTTGCACGTGGAGGACGTGAATAATGAATAAAATACTGCTTGTTGATGATGACCGCGAATTAACCTCGCTGTTAAAAGAATTACTCGATATGGAAGGGTTCAACGTTGTCATTGCACATGACGGCGAGCAGGCACTGACCCTCCTTGACGATTCCATAGACTTGTTATTGCTCGACATCATGATGCCGCGCAAAAACGGGATTGAAACCCTGAAAGAACTGCGCCAGAACTACCAGACACCGGTGATTATGCTGACCGCACGCGGCAGTGACCTCGACCGTGTTCTGGGGCTTGAACTGGGTGCGGATGACTATCTGCCGAAGCCGTTTAACGATCGCGAGCTGGTGGCGCGTATACGCGCGATTCTGCGCCGCTCCAACTGGAGTGAGCAACAGCAGCAGAGCGACAGCAGCAGTAACTCTTCCGTGGTGATGGTGGATAAACTCCAGCTCAACCCGGGCCGTCAGGAAGCCAGCTTCGGTGACGAAGTGCTGGATCTGACCGGGACTGAGTTCACCCTGCTTTACCTGCTGGCACAGCATCTCGGCCAGGTGGTCAGCCGTGAACACTTAAGCCAGGAAGTGCTGGGCAAACGTCTGACGCCGTTTGACCGTGCCATTGATATGCACATTTCCAACCTGCGCCGCAAATTACCGGAGCGCACAGACGGCCTGCCGTGGTTTAAAACCTTACGCGGTCGTGGTTACCTGATGGTATCGGCAACATGATAAGCAGCCTGACGGCGCGGATTTTCGCCATCTTCTGGTTTACCCTGGCACTGGTGCTGTTACTGGTGCTGATGGTGCCGAAGCTCGACTCCCGGCAGCTGATGCCGCTCCAGGAGGCCGAGTACCGGCAGGGTATGATGCTGCAGCAACATATTGAATCTGATCTCGCACAGGATCCGGCGAATGACCTGCTCTGGTGGCGGCGGCTGACCCGCGCCCTGGTAAAATGGACACCGCCGGACAAGCGCCTGATTATTGTCACCAGCGAAGGCCGGATCATCGGGCCTATCCGCAATGATTCCCAGGTCATCCGTAACTTTATGGGCCAGTCAGATAACACTGACAACCCGAAAAAGAAACGCTATGGCCGCATTGAGCTGCTCGGGCCGTTTGAAGTCCGCGACGGCGAAGACCGCTATCAGCTTTATCTGATCCGCCCGGCGAACACCGCGCAGTCTGATTTTATCAACTTCCTGATCGACCGTCCGTTCCTGTTACTGGCCGCCACCATGCTGATCAGCACCCCGCTGCTGCTCTGGCTGGCGTGGAGTCTGGCAAAACCGGCACGAAAACTGAAAAACGCGGCGGATGATGTTGCCAAGGGGAATTTGCGCCAGCATCCGGAACTGGAAGCCGGCCCGCAGGAATTCCTGGCGGCGGGCAACAGCTTTAACCAGATGATCAGCGCCCTTGAACGCATGGTGAACGCACAGCAGCGGCTGATATCCGATATCTCCCACGAACTGCGCACCCCGCTCACCCGGCTTCAGCTGGCCACAGCACTGCTGCGCCGCCGCCACGGTGAGAGTAAAGAGCTGGAACGCATCGAGACAGAGACTCACCGCCTCGACGGCATGATCAATGACCTGCTGGTGCTTTCCCGCAGTCAGCACAAAAATGAGCTGCTGCGCCAGAACATCAAAGCCAATGAGCTGTGGGATGACATTCTCGACAATGCGAAATTTGAGGCGGAACAGCGCCATAAAACGCTGGAAATCACCTCCCCGCCGGGCCCGTGGACAATTTACTGCAACCCATCCGCTCTCGGCAGTGCATTTGAGAATATTGTCCGTAACGCGCTGCGTTACTCAAACCAGCACATTCAGGTCGCCTTCAGTGCCGACACCAAAGGTATCAGCATTGTGGTGGATGATGATGGTCCGGGCGTCAGCCCGGAAGATCGCGAACATATCTTCCGGCCGTTCTACCGCACTGATGAAGCCCGTGACCGCGAATCCGGCGGTACCGGGCTCGGGCTGGCGATTGTCAGCACCGCTATCAGCCAGCACAACGGTAAAGTCACCGCCAACGACAGCCCGCTCGGCGGACTGAGGCTGGAAATCTGGCTGCCGCTGCACCCGCGCTGAAACTCTCTGTCGTTACCGGGAAATCAGTCCCGGTAACTATTCTTTCTTAAGCAAGAATCACCATTGCTATCAACATGATGTAATAAAACATTTCTGCTGTGATTGCGCATGTGCCGATTATAAAAAGTAATAATCCAAAGCTCTGGCTTAAAGTAACACTTTTTCTGCTGCCATCCCAAAAAAGACAGAATTTAAAAAAAATATTAGCCGATTAAACCGCATAAAGTTCGTTTAATGAAAGACTCGCGAGTGTTATCATGCTTGACCTGTCCGGGTAATCGGACTAGCCTTTGGCAGCAAATATAAATGGCGCTGATTGATTTGGTATAAATCATTTACCAATTTATTGAAAAATCAGCCCTCTGTAATACACCACAACTCTTACTGACGAGATTTATCAATAGAATCAGTAGGATAAACTCGCAATAGCGCACTCTGGGAGCGTGTAACCCAGTGCGGTAGCTATGGTCAAAAGAATATAATCATTATATTAATCAGCAAGGTTTTCTGTGAAAGGTATTATTTTAGCAGGTGGTTCAGGTACACGTTTATTTCCTATTACATTAGGAATTTCAAAACAATTATTGCCTATTTATGATAAGCCGATGATTTATTATCCGCTTTCTGTACTCATGCTGGCAGGAATCCGGGAAGTATTAATTATTACAACACCGGAAGATCAATCTGGTTTTCAGCGTTTATTAGGTGACGGCAGTGATTTTGGTATTTCCCTGGAATATGCCGTACAACCTGAACCAGAAGGTCTTGCACAAGCCTTTATCATTGGTGAGAAATTTATCGGTAATGACTCTGTATGTCTGGTACTCGGAGATAACATTTTCTGGGGACAGGGTTTCTCACCTAAACTGCTGAAAGCCGCTTCTTTAGAAGAAGGGGCGGTTGTGTTCGGTTATGAAGTGCAAGATCCGGAACGATTTGGCGTAGTCGAGTTCGACGAGCGCTATAATGCTGTATCAATTGAAGAAAAGCCGGTTAAACCAAAATCTAAATATGCTGTAACCGGTTTATACTTTTACGATAACGATGTTATTGAAATCGCTAAAAATATAAAGCCATCTGAGCGTGGTGAACTGGAAATCACAACAGTTAACCAAATTTACCTGAAAAATAATAAATTAAAAGTCGAATTGCTCGGACGCGGATTTGCCTGGTTAGACACCGGCACACACGACAGCCTGCTGGATGCCGCCAGTTTTGTTGAAACCATTGAAAAACGGCAGGGTTTTAAAGTTGCTTGCCTGGAAGAAATCGCTTACCGGCAGGGGTGGCTGACTGAAAAGCAAGTATTAGATGCCGCTGAAAAATCAAAAAAGAATGGATACGGCCAGTATCTTTTTAAATTAATCGAGAATAAAGAATGAGCCTGATAAATTTAATTGAATTCAAGACACTTGGAGATGATCGCGGCTCCCTGATTTCATTAGAACAGAATAAAAATATTCCTTTTGAAATAAAACGTATCTATTATATTTTTGGCACAAAAGAAAATGTTTCCCGCGGATTTCATGCACATAAAAAACTAAGACAACTCGCTGTATGTGTAAGGGGAAGCTGTCGCTTTGTTATGGATAATGGTACTCAAAAAGAAGAAATTATCCTAGATAGCCCTGACAAGGGTTTAGTCATTGATACTATGCAATGGCATGAAATGCATGACTTTTCTGAAGATTGTATTATTATTGTACTAGCAAACGATTATTACGATGAATCTGACTACATCAGAAATTATGAAAATTTCAGATCGTTTGTATAAAAGAAAAAGGATATTAAAATGTATCAGCTTCAATCAAAAACAATCAGCCTAAGATTTGTAGAAACTGATGACGCTGAATTTATTTTATCGCTACGTAATGACAACAATTACAATAAATATTTATCAAAAACCAGCACTGATATTCAGCAACAAAAAGAATGGATAAAAAAATATAAAGTAAAAGAAAAAAATAATGTTGAATATTATTTTATTATAGAAAGAAATGATGGAGTACCGTGTGGTACGGTGCGGGTTTATGATATAAAAAATGAATCTTTTTGCTGGGGTAGCTGGATTTTAAACCAAGAAAAAACGGCAACAGCAGCGATTGAGAGTGCCTTACTTGTATATAAATTCGGATTTGAAATAAAGAAATATCAACATTGCCATTTTGAAGTAGTGAAAGGGAATGATCGCGTTATTTCATTTCATAAAAAATTTGGCGCAAAAGAAACTCATCATGATGATATCCATTTTTATTATGAAATACTCCCGGAATCAATTAGTAAAATTAAAGAGAAATACAAAAAATACTTATAAACCACAATGACAAAAAGTAGGTAAAATCATGATAAAATTCTTAGACTTGCAAGCAATAAATAATCAATATCAAAGTGAATTAAAGGAAGCTTGTAATCGTGTCATTAATT
Organism: Morganella sp. GD04133; assembly: GCF_029835375.1. Taxonomy (NCBI): domain Bacteria; kingdom Pseudomonadati; phylum Pseudomonadota; class Gammaproteobacteria; order Enterobacterales; family Morganellaceae; genus Morganella; species Morganella sp. GD04133. Next base: position 61,026 of record NZ_JAODZS010000007.1, read on the forward strand.
CAGGCTGGTATATCATGGGAAAGGAGCTTGAAAACTTTGAAGCTAATTTTTCTCTGTACTGCGATACTAAGTATTGCATTGGTGTAGCTAATGGCTTAGATGCACTAACACTTGTATTGCGCGCCTGGAAAGAATTAGGTAAATTAAAAGCTGGTGATGAGTTTATTGTTCAGGCTAATACATATATCGCATCGATATTAGCAATTACTGAAAATGATTTAGTACCAGTTTTTGTAGAACCCGATCCTGACACTTATAACTTATCAATCAAAAATATTCGTAATGCATTAACAAAAAAAACTAAAGCCATATTACCCGTCCATCTATATGGACAGATTTCTCCTATGCCTGAAATCATGGATATCGCAGAGGAGTTTAATTTACTTGTTTTAGAAGATTGCGCACAAGCTCATGGTGCAACTATCGAGAATAAAAAAGCAGGTAATTGGGGCCATGCTGCCGGCTTTAGCTTTTATCCCGGAAAGAACCTGGGAGCATTAGGTGATGCTGGTGCAATCACAACAAATGATAAAGAGCTGGCAACTACGCTATTAGCACTGCGGAACTATGGTTCTCATCAAAAATACCTGAATATTTATCAAGGTGTAAATAGTCGCTTAGACGAAATTCAGGCTGCAATGTTAAATGTAAAATTAAAATACCTGCCACATGAAACACAGATCCGACAATCAATAGCACAACAGTATCTTGATAAAATCAAAAATCCATTAATAAAACTACCTGTAAATCCTGAAGAATATAAAAAAGAAATACAAACGCATGTTTGGCATTTATTTGTGATATCCTGCCCGTATCGTGAAAAATTACAGCAATATCTTTCAGATCATGGTATACAAACTTTAATTCATTATCCAACACCTCCACATAAGCAACAAGCCTACCAACAATTAGGTTCTCTTAATTTACCAATAACAGAAAAAATTCATCAAGAAGTTATTTCTATTCCAATTAGCCCTATAATGGATGATAAATCCGTACAGTATGTAATTGACACAATTAATGGCTTCACACTGTGAAAAAATTGTTAAAAGTATCCGTCCTAACCGGCTTACTGACAATGCTGCGTATGGCAATGGGCTTTGTAATTGCAAAAGTTGTAGCTGTTTATACCGGTCCGACAGGTATGGCTATGCTAGGTCAAATACAGAGTATAGTGACCAGCCTCAATGGAATAATAAACGCGCCTGTTGGAAACGGTATAGTTCGTTATACTGCTGAACATCACAGTAAAGGTTTTGAAGCATGTACTCCATGGTGGAGAGCATCTCTGAAATGGGTCGCGATTATCAGTGCCTTTGTTATTCCACTCGGTATACTTCTGTCCTCTTATATTGCTGATATATTATTACATAATACTTCTTTAGCATGGGTTATTGTAATAACTGTATCTGTCTTACCATTTTCTGCAATAGGTACTTTATGTAATTCAATTATAAATGGCCAACAGTTATATCGCAGATTTGTTGGCCTTGGCATGATATCCACACTTATTTCATCTGCCATAATGGTCAGCCTAATTATATCAGCTAATATCAAAGGTGCGCTACTGGCTGCAGCAATACAATCTGCATTAATCGGGATTGTAATGCTATTAGCTAATTTTCGTCAACCTTGGATGAAATATTCTTTCCTGATTGGAAAACAGGATAAACAAGCATTTAAATCTATTTCTGGCTATATGCTTATGGCATTAACCAGTGCTGCAACTGTTCCCATATCCCTTATTATAATTAGAAATATATTAATATCTCAGGTAGGCTGGAATGATGCAGGGTACTGGCAAGCCATATGGAAAATATCTGAAGTATATCTTGGTGTAATTACTATCGCACTCGGTACATATTACCTTCCGCGTCTGTCTTCACTGAAAAAATCAGAAGAAATAATTAGTGAAATTAATAAAACAGTGCGAATAATTATTCCTATCGTTATAGCAATGTCAATATGCGTCTATTTTCTTAGAGATTTTATAATTTGGCTTTTATTTACTGAAGAATTCAAACCTGCCAGAAATTTATTTTCGGTTCAACTATGTGGTGATGTTATTAAGATATTAAGCTGGCTATATGCGTATCCAATGATATCACGTGGTGCAACAAAATGGTTTATTTCAACTGAAATAATATTTTCTTCATCTTTTGTCATCCTATCATTTATTTTAATATCAAAGATAGGCATGTATGGTGTAACATGGGCGTATCTTATTAATTATATAATTTACTTTTTATTTATATTCTTCAATATAAAGCGTATCATTAGATGATAGCATCAAAAAATCATAGCTATAATATTATTACATGATTCATAAAATCATTGAAAATCACATAAAATGAATTATTCAGAATTCCTTTCGACATACTTCTCCAACCTCGATTTATTCTTACCTTGTGGAATCGTATGCATAGTTCTATGCTTCTATTCAGTAAGAAAAATCAGTATTTCTGGTATATTAGATCCAATTCATTTTTATTGGACTTATACATTTGGTACAACCTACAGTATTATATTAGGTCTATATTATCTTAATTTTATAGATGGATATATTGCCCTGGTAGTAGCATTATCTGGTTTGACTTTAATTTTTTCATTATTTGTCGGTAGAAAGTTTAATATTAACTTCATTAATGTATTTTTGAGATTAGTAAATAGTAAAAATAATAGTCACAGTATTTATATATTATCTGTAGCACTACTATTCCTATTATACAGCATTATCATCTACAACGTAGGACTTAATATTTCATCCGATGTTAATCGCTTTGAACAAAATAAAGGAATTGGCCCTTTAGTTAGAGCAGCCGATGCGCTTCGGTTATTCGTTTTTGCATATAGTTATGTATACATACGAAATATAAAAAGCACTAAAAAAAGATATATTTCCTACATCATTTTATCATTTGCCATATTAATTAGTTCTTTAAGTAATGGCGCAAAATTTGCATTGCTCGAAGTTTTATATTCAATATTTCTTTGTTATGTCATTTACACAGGGAAAAAATTAAAAATAACACTCTATAGATTTTTTTCTATATTTTTTGGCTTTTTATTGGTTTTTGCATTTGCAATTTTAGTAATAAGTCTTTCAATGAAAAATGATAAGAATATCCATCCTCAATATTTACCTCAAAGTACGCCTCTAGCTATAGAAAAAATATTCCTTCGGACATTATCTAATGGAGATCAGGCATACCTTGGATTACCCAATAATATTATAGACAAAATCGAAGAAGGAAATTTTTTTGATATTACACTTTCAGCATTGATAGGAAAGAATTTATATAGGAAATTATTTAATTATAACGAAACCTTAAATTTAGATAATGTTGGCCAAAAAATATTGAAATACCACTTTCCTTCATTTAGTCAGGCTGGAGGCCCTGTAAGTCATTTTGATCTTTATTTCTATCATTACTTACCTATTGGTCTAAATTTTTTAGCTATCATATTTATTGGCCTATTATTGTCATCAATAGCAAATTGTCGTTATTTAGCTAAAGATAATTTATTCTTAGCTTCTGTTGTTACAACCTTATGGATGAAAGGGCTGGTAATGGTTTTAGAACCCGCTATGGGGCTTGCTTATCTGATAGATTTTTTTACAGTTATTATAACTATAAAAATACTAGCTTCCTTATTTTCAAGAGGTAAAAATTCGATATGAACTCAACTTATAATAATAAATTAGTTAGTTTTGTACTTATATCATACAATCAAGAAAAATATATCGAAGATGCTTTACTATCTGTTTTAGAACAAGATTATAGTAATCTTGAAATTATTGTTAGTGATGATGGAAGTACTGATAATACAAAGAATATAATAAAACGCCATCATCATAATAATTTTATTTTCCTGGATAATCAAGAAAACAAAGGTCTGATAGGGAATTTAAATCATGCTTTTAGTTATATCAATGGAGAATATGTTGTTGTAATGGCTGGTGATGATATTTCATTACCACACAGAACATCAACTATTGTAAAATATTTTGATAATAATCCAGATATAAACTGTATCTATTCCAACACTCTTGATATTAACCCTGATAGTGAAGAAATTCCGTTATCTGCATATGGTTTTAAATATTATATCAGAAATAAAAATATGAATATTCATAGTCATTTACTAAATGATTTAGGCATATTAGGTTGTTCTGCGGCATTTAGAAAATTTTTATTAGAAAAACCATTACCAGACTTTCTACCGAGCGAAGATAAATTACTAACTCTCCGAGCTTTAATCAATGGAAGAATAGGTTTTATTAATGAAAAGCTAGTAAAATACCGATTGGGTACTGGAATATCAAATAATTTAAACAAAAAAGAATCCTCTGAATATCTAAAGCTACTCAAAGGAAGAATTTTAACTATTGATGGTTACATATCAGAACTTAGTAACATTAATAATATGGAAAAATATATAACCCTATTAAAAAGACAAAGAAAATTTCTGGAGTCATCTTTACAAATTTTGCAAGATAAAAGATATCGTCTTCCTGATTTTTACTTTGACTTTAAAAATATTTCATTCCGGGATAAATTAAAATTCATCTATTACCGTTATTTTTAATACATAGCTTCTACTATAGAGGTTATTCTTAAATTAAATATTACGTGATGAAATAAATGAAAAAAATTGTTATATTAATACCAACCCTTACTACTGGGGGAGGTGAAAAAATTGCAGCTATCCATGCCAATGACCTTAAAAAATTAGGGTATGATATTTCTATAGTTGTACCCCAAGGAAAAATTCATCAAAAAATAGATCCGTCCATTGACTTATACTCAGGTAATAGTAGAAACTTAATTAGCTCAATATTTTTCTGTAAAAAACAAATTTGTAAAATTAATCCAGATATTGTTTTATCATATATGGAAAGAGCTAATTTCATTAATTGCTGTATTTCATGGCGAAAAAAATGGAAAGCAATTGCCTCTATACATACAGTTCCTTCTGTTGCATATAAAAAAAGGCATATTTTAAATAGAATTTTCATATCTATAACAATGAAAATTCTAAGAAAACTTAACATCCCTATTATATGTGTTTCTTCAGGTGTTCAGAAAGAGCTTTTGTCGTTATATGATATAACTAATACACATTTAATTCCTAATTATTTATCTCAACATAATGAGAATACGATTGAACATAATATTCATGATGATAAAATAGTTTTCTGTTTTATCGGTCGATTGAATAAAATAAAAGGCTGCGATATTTTCCTTGAAGCCATTAGTAAATATCAAAAGAAGATAAATAAAGAAAATAGTAAAAATAAAAAGTTTTTAATTGTTGGTGATGGACCAGAAAAAAACAGTCTTATATCTTTATCTCAAAAATTAAAAATTACAAACATGGTTAATTTTCTTGGAGAAATAAAAAACCCATCTTCAATATTTGAGAAAACAGATTATTTAATAGTTCCATCTTATGTTGAAGGTTTTGGACTAGTCGTTCTTGAAGGATTATATTTTGGATGTTCTATTATTTACTCTGAATGTAAATATGGCCCAAAAGAAATATTAGGCAACCTAAAAGATGAATGTTTCTCATATCCATTCGCAGATCCAAGCTTAGATAGAGAATTAGCTATTGATCAACTTTCTCAATGGATACATGAACTAAATGATAAAAAATGTGATTACACGTCATTCAGAAATGCCATGCTAACAAAATATAGTAAAAATATATCATTGCAAAAAATAGTTTCTTTAATTACTGATTAGAATATATATCTACAGTAGCTATAGGATAATAAATTTAATTCCCGAACTATATTAAAAAGAGTTAATAATGAAAATAGCAATTTCCGGAACTGGCTATGTTGGATTATCTAATGCAATGCTATTAGCACAAAATCATCATGTTATCGCTCTTGATATTATTGCCGATAAAGTAGCAATGCTAAATAATAAATGCTCGCCTATCATAGACTCTGAAATAGAAAAATTTTTACATGAAAGAGAACTTTGCTTTCATGCTACTCTTGATAAATCTGAAGCGTATATCGATGCTCAGTACGTCATTGTTGCAACGCCAACAGATTATGATCCCAAAACTAATTACTTTAATACAAGTTCTGTAGAATCAGTGATCCATGATATCAATAGCATAAATTCAGATGCTACTATTATTATAAAATCAACTGTCCCAGTTGGTTTTACTGATATGATGCGTAATAAATATAATTATACTAATATTATTTTCTCACCAGAATTTTTACGTGAAGGCAAAGCCCTCTATGACAACCTTTATCCATCACGTATAGTTGTTGGTGAACGCTCTGAAAGAGCTGAAATTTTTGCGAATTTATTACTTGAAGGTGCTATAAAGAAAGATATTCCTGTTCTCTTTACAGATAGTACTGAAGCTGAAGCTATTAAATTATTTTCAAATACTTACCTGGCAATGAGAATAGCATATTTTAATGAACTGGATACTTATGCTGAAAGCAGAGGATTAAATACCCGACAAATAATTGAAGGTGTATCACTGGATCCCCGAATAGGTGGCCATTATAATAATCCATCATTTGGTTATGGTGGTTACTGCTTACCTAAAGATACAAAACAATTATTATCAAATTATAACAACATTCCAAATAATCTTATTAGTGCAATTGTGGAATCTAACAGAACCAGAAAAGATTTTATTGCTGATACGATAATATCAAAATCACCTAATAAAGTAGGCATCTATCGTTTAGTGATGAAAGCAGGGTCAGATAATTTTCGGTCGTCGGCTATTCAAGGTTTAATGAAACGAATTAAGGCTAAAGGGATTGAAGTGATTGTTTACGAGCCTGCACTAACGGAAGATAAATTCTTTAACTCTAAGGTAGTATCTGATTTAGATTTATTCAAAAAAGAAAGTGATATTATTCTTGCTAATCGGATAGTCCCTGATTTACTGGATGTTATGGATAAAATATATTCCAGAGATATTTTCGGCAATGATTGATATGAATGATATAAACCACGTGGATGGTTTTTCTGATAAATACTTGGTTTCTGTTATTATGCCATGCTTCAATTCTGAAGAACACATTCAGGAAGCTATTCATTCTGTTTTATCTCAGCACTATAGAAACTTAGAATTAATAATAGTTGATGATAACTCTACTGATGGCACCATTGATATTTTAAGTAAAGTAAATGATAATCGAGTAAAAATCATTTATTCTGATAAAAACAATGGTGCTGGGGTATCTCGTAATCTCGGCATTGAAAAAGCAAAAGGACGGTTTATTGCATTTCTTGATAGCGATGACCGATGGTCTGAAAATAAATTAAGTGAACAAATAAAGTTTATGATAGATAATGACTATTACTTTACATATAGTTATTATCAACATTTTAGTCGGTCCGGTCCGGGTAAAATAATTTATACCCCAGCATATACAACTTATAAAAAATCGTTATACGGCAATGTTATTGGCTGCTTAACTGCAATATATGATACGGCCAGATTTGGAAAAAAATATATGCCACTAATTCGTAAAAGACAGGATTTTGCTTTATGGTTATCTCTTCTCTCAGAAGAAGAAAAAGCTTACTGCTGTCCAAAAATATTAGCTCATTACAGAACTGATTCAGGAATGACTCAGAATAAAGTTAATGCAGCAAAGCATCAGTGGCATTTTTATCGTTTCACATTGAACTATGGTATAATGAAATCTCTATGGTATTTTTCTTTTTATACTATTAATGGCATTATCAAACATTTTTGCAAAAATAATTAGCCGTTTAGCAACTAATATCTCTTAATATCAGTACTATGCTCAACATCGTCTTATTCGAACCTGAAATACCACCTAACACCGGTAATATCATCCGCTTATGTGCCAATACCGGCTTTCGGCTGCATCTTATTCACCCGCTGGGGTTTACCTGGGATGATAAACGTCTGCGCCGGGCCGGGCTGGATTACAGTGAGTTTGCGGATATCAAACATCATCATGATTATTACGCCTTTCTCAACAGTGAGGGGCTGAGTTCTGATAATGCTCAGTCGCCGACCGGTAACCGGGTATTTGCGCTGACGACCAAAGGCACACCGCGTCACAGTAATGTCAGCTATCAGGCCGGGGATTATCTGCTGTTCGGGCCGGAGACTCGCGGGTTACCGCCTTATGTGCTGGATAATATGCCAATGGATCAAAAGATCCGCGTGCCGATGCTGCCGGACAGCCGTAGCATGAATTTATCCAATACCGTCGCAGTGATTGTGTTTGAAGCCTGGCGGCAACTGGATTATGCAGGGGCGTTATTGCGGGATTAACGATACTCTGTATTCCGGACACAAAAAAAGACAGCCTTGGCTGTCTTTTTTACTTTTGGTTGCCGGAGCCGAAAACTAAATCCCCTCGCACCCGTTAAAGTGCTGATCCATATCCAAAGAGGGTTTCTCACAGCCCGGTTTACCTACGATCTTTGCCGGGACACCTGCAACCGTGGTGTGTGCCGGGACCGGGTGCAGAACCACGGAGCCTGCGCCGATTTTGGCACCGCGTCCGATTTCGATATTACCGAGGATTTTTGCACCCGCACCGATCATCACGCCTTCGCGGACTTTCGGGTGGCGGTCGCCGCCGGTTTTGCCGGTACCGCCGAGGGTAACGGATTGCAGGATGGAGACATCGTTTTCCACTACAGCCGTTTCGCCGATGACAATGCCGGTTGCGTGGTCAAACATAATGCCATGACCGATTTTTGCTGCCGGGTGGATATCCACACCAAATGTCACCGAAACCTGGTTCTGAAGGTAGGTTGCCAGGGCGCGGCGGTTCTGGTTCCACAGCCAGTTGGCGATACGGTAAGCCTGCAGGGCATGGAAGCCTTTCAGGTAGAGCAGCGGCGTGGAGTATTTATCCACTGCCGGGTCGCGCAGACGGACGGCTTTGATATCCATTGCGGCAGATTTAATCATCTGCGGATCATTATGATACGCCTCTTCCACGATTTCACGGACAGAAATCGCCGGCATGGTCGGGGTTGCCAGTTTGTTGGCCAGCATAAAACTGAGCGCGCTGCCCAGGTTTTCATGCTTGAGTAATGTCGCATGGAAAAAACTGGCCAGCATCGGCTCACAATCAGCAAAGTCCCGTGCTTCCTGCTTTATATAGCTCCAGACTTCTTCCAGTTCTTCGTAGGACATAATTACCTCACAGACTTCGGATAAAAAACGGGCTTAAAAATGCTCACCTTCTTCTTTGGTGGCACGACCCAACAGGGCACGGGCAGCTTCGAGCACATCTTTATTGCAGTAGAGTATTTGATAGATTTGCTCGGTGATAGGCATTTCAACGCCTGCACGCTCTGCCAGCGCACGCACTTCTTTGGTATTACGGTATCCTTCCACCACCTGACCGATGCGCTCCTGCGCTTCATCCACGCTCACGCCCTGCCCCATCATCATGCCGAAACGGCGGTTACGGGACTGGTTGTCAGTACAGGTCAGCACGAGGTCACCCAGACCAGCCATTCCCATAAAGGTAGACGGATCTGCGCCTAATGCCACACCCAGGCGGGTCATTTCTGCCAGGCCACGGGTGATAAGCGCGGTTCGCGCATTGGCACCAAACCCCATACCGTCAGAGATCCCCGCACCAATCGCAATGACGTTTTTCACGGCACCGCCGAGCTGGATCCCGATAAAGTCCGGGTTTTTATAGACGCGGAAGCTTTTTCCGCAGTGGAAAAGCTGCTGAACCTCATCGGCAAAGGCAGGTTCTGTCGCCGCGACAGCAATCGCTGTCGGCAGGCCGGCAGCCAGCTCTTTGGCAAAAGAGGGACCGGAGATCATGGCCAGCGGGATGTTATCCCCGAGGACGTCACGCACCACTTCACCCAGCAAACGTCCGGTTTCTGCTTCCAGACCTTTGGTCGCCCAGATAATCCGGGCATCAGGCCGCAGCAGCGGTTTGACACGTTTGAGCACATCCCCGAACACGTGGCTCGGCACCACCAGCAGAATATTACGGCTGGCCGCGAGGGCTTTTTCGAGGGAGGCTTCCGGGATCAGGGTATCCGGGAAGGGGACATCCGGCAGAAATGCCTGATTGGCGCGATCGGCCTCAAGCTGGCGGATGTGTTCCGGGTCATGCCCCCACAGCACCACACGGTGCCCGTTACGGGCCAGAGTGATCGCTAAAGCGGTGCCGTATGAACCGGCACCGAGTACAGTCATAGAAGCGTCTGTCATTATGCTTCCTGTGTATCTTCCTGCGCAGCCTGCTGTTGTTCCTGCTGCTGCAGATAGTTCATGAACAGTGCATCGAAGTTAACCGGTGCCAGGTTCAGCTGAGGGAATGTACCGCGACCAACCAGGCCTGCGATGCACTCACGGGCATACGGGAACAGGATATTCGGGCAGTATGCACCCAGGCAGTGCGCCAGCTGAGTACCTTCCAGACCGCCGATGGTGAAAATACCGGCCTGCTGAACTTCACACAGGAATGCGGTTTCTTCGCCCATGGTCGCGGTCACGGTGACGCGCAGAACGATTTCATAAACGTCATCAGCCAGTTTGGTTGAACCGGTGTCCAGATCCATCTTCACTTCCGGCTGCCACTCCTGCTGGAAAACGGCAGGTGCATTCGGCGCTTCAAAAGAAATATCTTTGGTGTAAACGCGCTGAATGTTAAAAGACATTTCTGTGTTTTGTTGTTCTGACATAGTGTTACCTTTTGATATCCATATAAAGAGTGTGTGTTACAAAGGGGATGTTCCAATCATCCTTTGCCGGATTACTTTTTGCTGCGGGAAAGCGGTAAGTTATCACCGGTCCAGCCTGAGAGGCCGTCTTTCAGCACAAATACACGTTCAAAACCGGCTTTGAGCAGGCTTTCAGCCGGTTTGACCAGCTCCATACCGTTGGCGGAAACCAGGATAACAGGGCGGTTTTTGTGTTTTTCCACTTCACCGAGGTTGTTGTCTTTAATTTCTGACGGCGTCAGATTGACCGCGTCAATGATATGACCACGGCGGAAATCGTCCCGGGTACGGGTATCCACGACAATCGCTTCTTCTTTATTCATCAGTGCGATAGCAGCAGAACGCGGAATTGTTTTCACTTTTGAAAACAGTCCTTTGACAGTCAGTACGATGACTGAGATCAGTAACGCGACCCATACAAGGCTGATAATAGGGTGCTTACTGACAAATGGCATAATTTCTTGCAGCATGGGGGACAATAACTCCCGTTGGTTAATAACAAAGATCAAAGGGCAGAAGTATACCTGTGTGCCGGTTCAAATACAGCCGGTCTTGCCCGGGTTATGGCTGTTTTCATCGTAATTTTGCGGCGCATGCCGCGAAAATTCATTTTTCCGACAGACAGAGGGGTTAATTTACCATTGATTCGCGGCTAAGGTAAAAAACAAACGCAACAAATTCGCGGTGAATCTCTGCCGCCGGATTGTCCCGAAGTGTAAATCCCGGACAACAGGACTGGTAACGCTCTAAATGGCATGGAATAATTGTAGTTTAGAATAGTTAAATACGATCGTTTCTTTGGCGCAACGGCAGGGTCAGATAAATTGGCGCATAAGCACGTTTTCCGCACACATTCCCGCCGGGTATCCCCCGGTGTCCGCACATTGCTGGCAGCACTGCTGTTGCCGGTCTCTTTTGCTGTTTCTGCCGCCAATACAACCACCGCTGACGCCAGCAAGAATGAGCTGAAAAATCTCCAGCTGAATATCGCGGAGAAAGAAAAGAGCGTCAAAGAGCAGCAGGGAAAACGCGCGAATCTGTTAACCCAGCTGAAAAATCAGGAAAAGGATATCGCCGCTGCCGGTCGTGAACTCTATTCCACGCAAAAAACCCTGAAACAGCTCGATGGTGAAATCACCTCTCTCAGTTCTGACATCAGGCAGCTGGATGCAAAGCAGAAGTCTCAGCGGGCGCTGCTGTCAAAGCAGCTGGATGCGGCATTCCGTCAGGGGCGTCATCAGGGTATTGAACTGATTTTCAAGGGTGAGGAAGGTCAGCGCGATGAGCGGATCCTCGCCTATTACACCTATATCGGTGCCGCGCGGGAAAAAACCATTGCAGAGCTGGAAGAAACCACTCAGCTGCTGCACGCCCGCCGTCAGACCGAACAACAAAAACGTGCAGAGCAGAAAAAACTGCTCGGCAAACAGCAGAGTGAAAAGAAAAAGCTCGACAACGCCCAAATCGCGCGTAAATCCACGCTGACCGAGCTGGAGCGCTCGCTGAAAGCTGATCAGAAAGATTTGCTGGTGATGCGGCAAAACGAAAGCCAGCTGCGCAACAAGATAGCCAAAGCGGAGCGTGAGGCCAAAGCCCGTGCGGAACGCGAAGCCCGTGAAGCCGCCCGTATCCGTGAAAAACAGGCCCAGGCGAAGAAAAAAGGCTCCACCTATACCCCGACTCAGGATGAACGTTCGCTGATGTCCCGTACCGGGGGACTGGGCCGTCCTGCCGGTCAGGCTGTCTGGCCGGTTCGTGGTCCGCTGGTACACCGTTTCGGTGACAGTATTTCCGGTGAACTGCGCTGGAAAGGTATGGTGATTGGCGCGCCGGAAGGCACACAGGTAAAAGCGGTGGCGGATGGTCGTGTCCTGCTGGCGGACTGGCTGCAGGGCTATGGCCTTGTGGTGGTGGTTGAGCACGGTAAAGGGGATATGAGCCTTTACGGGTATAACCAGAGCGCACTGGTGAATGTGGGTGATCAGGTGAAAGCCGGTCAGCCGGTTGCACTGGTGGGCAGCAGCGGAGGTCAGGAAAAACCGGGCCTCTATTTTGAAATCCGGCGCCAGGGACGGACGGTTAACCCGCAGCCCTGGCTGGGGAGATAGCACACCGTGACTTACCGGCAGAAAACAAAAAATATCTTACTGACTTCGTTACTTTTTATCACTTCGTCACTGATAACGTTTTCTGCCGCTGCAGCGCAGCTCGCCATTGTGATCGATGATTTCGGCTACCGCAAACAGGATGATAACCGCATCCTGGAACTGCCGCCGCAGGTCTCGATCGCTATCCTGCCAAACTCCCCGTTCGGCAAAGAGATGGCGGAGAAAGCCCACCGTCAGGGCCGGGAAATTCTTATTCATATGCCGATGGCACCGATCAGCAAACAGCCGCTGGAACGCAATACCCTGCGCCCGTCCATGAGTGCCGCAGAAATTGATACCCTGATCAAAGCCGCGATTGCCAGCGTGCCGTATGCCTCCGGGATGAATAACCATATGGGCAGCGCAATGACCTCTGATCTGACCGCCATGCAGCATGTGATGGCATCCCTCTCCGGCTCCGGTTTTTATTTTCTCGACAGTGTGACCATCGGCGGTACCAAAGCGACACAGGCAGCACAGGGAACGCCGGTCCGGGTACTGCGCCGCCAGGTTTTTCTGGATAATGTGCAGACAGAGGAAGAGACCCGCAAACAGCTGAACCGGGCGGTTGCGCTGGCACGTAAGCAGGGATCGGTGATCGCCATCGGGCACCCGCATCCGTCAACGGTGCGCGCACTGCATAAACTCATCCCGCAACTGCCGCCGGATATTCAGTTGGTGTCACCGGGATATATGCTGACGCATGCCGGTAAACCCTCCGCCGTAAAACCGCAGCCGGAGAAACCGGTCGTACCGGTCAAACCTGCGGAGAAGGAAAAACCGTGGCTGACACCAATGACAGAACAGTGCGAAGGTAAAGCAGAAATCGGCGGGGAGTTCTACGTCAGTTATATCAACCTGCTGGCAGAAGCGGTCATGAGAGATCAGCTGAACGGCAACGTGGCAGAAGTGCTGTCCTCCATCCGTATGGCGCTGCCGCAGGCGGATACCACACCGCCTGCGGCAAAAGAATCAGTCAGTACTGATCTGAAGGCGGCGGAACATCATGCCGATAACCGCGCGGCTGATCCACAGAGTCAGCACGACACAGACCGCCGCCATCATCCATAACTCTGTTTCCCCGAAGTGCCGGAAACTGTCGCTGATTAATACGATAAAAAGCGTCCCCGCCGTTACGGCGGCCATAGCCAGAAGACTGAATACGGTGCTGAGCAGAACAGATATTACCAGAGGTCTGATTTTCAGTATTCCGCCGTCCGGCGGAAACCGGTGCCGGACAAAAAGAAAAATAATACCGCACAACACCAGCAGACCTGCCGCCGTGATGTACACATTATCAGAAACCGGTTCCGCTATTCCGCCCGGGAAATGTTTTGCTATCACCGCTGTCAGAAATGATGCCGCCATCCACAATAAATACACTATCCCGGTACTGAACAACACGGCGTAAATATCCGGTGATTTTCCGTCCGGAATAACGGCCGGATAACTGACTTTAAGATAATAAGCCGCCGTCAGACGGGTGGCGATACCGAGTAATACAAAAGAAATCAGGTACAGAAAAATATCGACCGTTTTTATCATCAGAATAACATCGGAAAATCCGGAGCCATCTGCAATGATTTGCGCCGCCAGATTACGGAGCCACTCCGCCTTAAGGGCACCGAGCAGACTGTTTACCGTATACAGAAATATTGTCAGGCCGATAACTGCCAGCACTGTTTTCCGGTTCAGTTCGGTTATCCGGTTATGATAAAAAAGGAGTGATGTCAGGGTGAAAATACCGGTCAGCTGGATCAGCTGAAAAGAAAATACCCGCGACAAATACGCCGCTAATGTTAAATCAGGCGAGCCGGCACTGACAGACGGATAAGAAACCAATATCAGCGAACCACCCAGGATAAGCATATAAGCCAGTACAAATAATAACGGTAACCGGAAAACGGTGGTCGTGTTCATGTCTGTTCCTTTAAAGCCCGCAGACCGGGCACATCATCAATCATGTTCCGTGTATAACAGATTATCGCCGGAAAACCCTCAGATGTCACCGGCGGGAATAAAGACGGGAGATGCATTCAGCGCTGATTCAGGCTGCGGTAACTGTGCAGTTCTTTATTGCCGTCCATGACCTGAACATCCTCCGGCGGCTGATAACAATCAGACAGCGGGGAAACACAGCGCCGCTCATCATGCTGACGTAACCCCAGCCAGTCGCTGATCAGCCAGTAATCCGCACTGCCGGAATAGAGGGATTCTATTTTCCGCCCGCGCGGATACTGCCCGGCCAGTTTTTCGCTGTACCAGATATACATCGGGATGTCATAGGAGTCCCTGACCGGATCCGCAATGCCGTGAACATATTCAGTATCACCGCTGAGGTGTTTCCTGACCATACCGTGATCTGAAAAATAAAGCATCGATGAGCGGCTGTCCGCCAGCTGCGCGGTAATATCCCCCAACAGGGCATCCGTATAATAGACGGAATTCAGGTAACAGTTTTCTTCCCGTCCGCCGGAGAACGGCAACAGTATTTTGTCTTCTGTCCGCTCACAGGCCGGCGGGTGACTGCCGTAGAGATGCAGAATAATCAGTTTACGCCCGGGTTGTGCGAGTGCAGCCTCCAGATCCGGCAGCAGTGTCCGGTCATCAATGATAATCTCATTCCGGCGTGTTACCTCTGCCCGGAAGGAAATGGCCGCAATCAGCCCGTATCCCATTCCGCCGACTCCCTGATTGCTGTACCAGTACGTTTTCAGGCCGGCGGACTGCGCCAGTGTCAGTATATTATCCGCGTAATCCGCGAAGTTACCGGTTTGCCCCGGCTGTACATTCGCGATCGATGCCGGTACAGATAAAATAGTGACCGGTGCCGGAGAGACCGCATTGGTAAATACCAGCATATTTTTCTGCTGCGCAACCGCCAGCGGGGTGGTGTCCTCTGCCCTGCCATACAGGCTGAGATCATGACGGCGGGCCGATTCACCAATCACCAGCACATAGTTTTCAATTTCATCATTGACCATGTCATAGCGGAACACCGGCTGCCGGGTTCTGACTTCATTGATCAGCAACTGCATATGATGCACACGGAAAAAAGTGCCGAGAGGATAAAACGGTGAGTGTTTGGTCAGAGATTCCCCCCAGACAAAATCATCCGAGCGGTATTTACCGTTAAAATAATAAAGTGAACTGCTGATCACCAGATACGCCAGGAAAACCACAACCGTATTACGCAGTGTCCGTGCGGAAAAACTGCGCCCGATATACCGGCAAAACAGGTAAAACATCACCGTTCCTGCGAAAAATACCACCAGATACGGCCAGTACATCAGTGTCATTGCCCCGGCTTCTGCCGGGGTGGTTGCCATCAGGGTTTCCGCCAGTGTTTCACTGAATCCGGACTGATAAACCTGCCATAAAAAAAACCGCATTCCCTGAATCATACAGAAAAACAGCACCAGTATACCGGCAATAATCCGCCCGGCCGGGTGGCGGGTCAGCCAGCCGCAGGTCAGCAGAAACATCACGGTAAACAACACCGTTTTTATACTGTGTGCCACACCGTGGTTATCATCGATATAAAACAGAACAACGGCCAGAAGCGCAGTTAATAACAAACTGATTTTTTTCATACTGTAATACTGACCGGAAACAGATAAAAGAAACTGAATAATACCTTAACTTTTTCGGTTGTACTGTGCGGTACTCCCGTCAGCGCTATTTTTTCATCCACGTCTGCCCTCCTTCAATGCTATGATAAAAGCAGTGATTTTTTCATTTTCTTAAATGAACCGAACAGAGGAATGCGTGATGATTATTGTCACCGGCGGTGCCGGATTTATCGGCAGCAATATTGTAAAAGCACTGAATGATGACGGTTACACCGATATTTTAGTCGTGGATAACCTGAAAGACGGCACCAAATTTGTCAATCTGGTCGATCTGAATATCGCCGATTACATGGATAAAGAAGATTTTATTGCCGGTATTGTCGCCGGGGATGATTTCGGGGATGTTGAGGCGGTATTCCATGAAGGTGCCTGCTCATCCACCACCGAGTGGGACGGCAAGTACATGATGGATAATAACTATCAGTACTCCAAAGAACTGCTGCATTATTGTCTGGATCGCCGGATCCCGTTCCTGTATGCCTCTTCTGCCGCCACCTACGGCGGGCGCAGTGATAACTTTATTGAAGATCGGCAGTATGAAAAACCATTGAATGTATATGGTTATTCCAAGTTCCTGTTTGATCAGTATGTCCGTGAAATACTGCCGGAAGCAGAGTCTCAGATCTGCGGTTTCCGTTATTTCAACGTCTACGGCCCGCGTGAAGGCCATAAAGGCAGCATGGCGAGTGTCGCTTTCCATCTGAATAATCAGATTTTAAACGGCGAAAACCCGAAATTATTCTCCGGCAGTGAAAACTTCCTGCGCGATTTCATCTATGTGGGTGATGTGGCGGATGTCAACCTGTGGTTCTGGAAAAATGCCAAATCCGGTATTTTCAACTGCGGCACCGGTCGTGCGGAATCTTTTCAGGCTGTCGCCGATGCCGTGACCAACTTCCACAGTGATCGCCAGTGCGCGCTCGATTACATTCCGTTCCCGGAAAAACTGAAAGGCCGCTATCAGGCTTATACCCAGGCTGACCTGACCAATCTGCGTGCCGCGGGTTATCCGGGCGAATTCAAAACGGTCGCCGAAGGTGTTCGTGAATATATGGCTTGGTTAAATCAGGGAAATTAATTAAACGCACATGAAAATTCTGGTGATCGGGCCGTCGTGGGTCGGTGACATGATGATGTCACAAAGCCTTTACCGTACCCTGAAAACACGTTATCCGCAGGCAACGATTGATGTGATGGCACCGGCGTGGTGCCGTCCGCTGCTGGCAAAAATGCCGGAAGTGGATGAGGCTATCGCCATGCCGCTCGGTCACGGCGCTCTGGCTCTCGGCGAGCGCCGCCGTCTGGGGCATTCCCTGCGTGATAATAAGTATGATCGTGCTTATGTGCTGCCGAACTCGTTAAAATCAGCGCTGGTGCCGTTTTTTGCGAAGATCCCGGTGCGCACCGGCTGGCTGGGTGAGATGCGTTATGGTCTGCTCAACGATCACCGGAAACTCGACAAAGCCGCTTTTCCGCTGATGGTGCAGCGCTATGTTGCCCTCGCGTATGATAAAGCGGATGTCCCTGCCGCCACTGCTCTGCCACAGCCTCTGTTGTGGCCGAAGCTGGTGGTGCGGGATGAGGATATCGCAGAAAGTATGGCGGCGTTTAATATCAGCGATCACCGCCCGGTCATCGGTTTTTGTCCGGGAGCTGAATTTGGCCCGGCCAAACGCTGGCCGCATTATCACTACGGTGAATTAGCGAAGAAACTGATTGATGAGCGCGATGTTCAGATAGTCCTGTTCGGCTCGGAAAAAGATCACGCCGCCGGAGAGGATATTCTCGCCATGCTCAGTGATGAACAGCGCGAAAACTGCCTGAATCTGGCCGGAAAAACCTCGCTGGAGCAGGCCGTAAACCTGATTGCCGGTTGTCATGCCATTATCACCAACGATTCCGGTCTGATGCATGTGGCTGCCGCACTGGATCGCCCGCTGGTTGCTTTATACGGCCCGAGCAGCCCGGATTTCACGCCGCCGCTGTCAGAGAAAGCCCGCGTTATCCGTCTGATCTCCGGTTATCACAAAGTCCGCAAAGGGGATGCCCATGAGGGCTATCATCAGAGCCTGATTGATATTCAGCCGGCGCAGGTGCTGTCTGAACTGGATGATTTGCTGAAGAGTTCCCCGCCATGCGCCGTGTGTTAATCGTCAAAACCTCGTCGATGGGGGATGTGCTGCATACCCTGCCTGCACTGACCGATGCCGTGCAGGCATTCCCGGAGATCACGTTTGACTGGGTGGTTGAAGAGGGTTTTGCCCAGATCCCGGGCTGGCACGCCGCTGTTGATCGCGTCATTCCGGTCGCTATCCGCCGCTGGCGGAAAAACTGGTTCCGCCGTGATATCCGTGATGAACGCCGTCAGTTCCGCGAAGCCGTACAATCACAGACGTATGATGCTGTCATTGATGCGCAGGGGCTGATTAAAAGTGCCCTGCTGGTCACGCGGCTGGCACACGGGCGCAAACATGGCTACGACCGGCACAGTATCCGCGAGCCGCTGGCGAGTTTTTTCTATGATGAAAAACACGCTGTCAGTAAAACACAGCATGCTGTTGAGCGTATTCGTCAGCTTTTTGCCCTGAGTCTCGGCTATGAGAAACCGCAGACACCGGGGGATTACGCGATTGCAGCTCATTTTCTGAATAACCGTACCGTATCGCCGGATGCCGTGCCGTATCTGGTCTGCCTCCACGCCACCACCCGTGATGCCAAACACTGGCCGGAATCACACTGGCGGGCGCTGTTTGCACAACTGGCTGATACTGATCTGCATGTCCGTCTGCCGTGGGGCGCACCGCATGAACAGGAGCGGGCGCTGCGCCTGGCGGAAGGATTCACCCATGTGCATGTATTGCCGAAATTATCACTGGCGGATGTGGCGGCAGAAATTGCCGGGGCAGAGGGAGTGATTTCAGTCGATACCGGGCTGAGTCACCTGACAGCCGCGCTGGATAAACCCAATATCACCCTGTACGGCCCGACAGACCCGGGGCTGATCGGCGGTTACGGTAAGGGGCAGTTTGCCCTGACATCAAAGGACGGGGATTTATCCTCTGTCAGTGCGGATGATGTGCTCGCCGCCATGGCAGAGCACATGCCGCGTTAAGATTATGATGCGTGACGCTGTGCGAGTTTCCGCTGATAAAACTCTGCCAGCGTCATCCCTTCCGCCCGCTGCGCGATATACGCAAACAGCTGCTCCAGATCATCATACAGTGCATCAATCGCCGCCTCATCCCTGAATGTCGGGCTGCCGCCCGGCATAAATTCAGAGGAATGCAGCATAAATTCGATATGATCATTTCCCTGTGCCAGGCAAGCATCCACCACCTGCTGCATCTGTGCCAGATTCCCGCCTTTCGGTCGCAGCCAGTTCACGGACGGCGAACGTTTTTTACCGCGTAACTTATCGTAAAACTGTTTCAGGCCGTTCATCAGCGGGGAATGGCGGAACTGCACACTCATCGGCACCTGTAACAGCGCTGAATCCCCGGAACGGCGGATATCATTCAGATCCATAAAATAAGCGGCAGACGGAAAATTCAGGTAATTGGTGCCGCCGTGACCGATGGGTGCCGGTGCCCCCGGAGTATATGCCCAGTTCACCCGCGGTGTCACCGAGCAGTCTGTCTGATAACCAAACTCTGCCAGCAAACGGGCATATTTTTCATTGAATGCCCAGCGGCCCGCACGGTGGCTGACCATTTTGGTCTGTAATTTATCTTCCAGCAGTGATGTCATGACGTTAATTTTTTCTTTCATCACATCGTCAGGGTATTCAATCAGATAGGGCTGAAAACGATCATCATCGGCTGTCAGTGCCTTCAGCGGCGGGCTGTTCCAGGCGTGTAAATGCATACCGATCTCCCCGGTCTGCCGGGCGATCACATCCTGCGCAAATTCAATATAGGCATCATCGGTTGCCATTTCATAATTGGTCAGCCAGACCGGCTTAAAGCTGTACTTCTCACACAATGCCTGAAAGCGCGGTAAAAACCGGGTATTCTGCGTGGTGATCACCGGACCGGATTCCCAGAGGTTATCCCCTTCCGTATCAAGGGTGATGATAAAAGCGGGTTTCGCCATGGTTGTGCTCCTCACACGTGTGTTGACGGGACGGGCTGAATTAAATCGCAGTACTGGCGGACAATCGTCTGCTGCTCAAACTTCTGATACATCTCCGGTGTGATCACCGGCGGATGTTCATAAACCAGGCGGATTTTTTCCGCCAGGCTCACCGGTGTCATATCGGATAAATAGGCGGTCAATTCGCCGGTCATAATCTCGCCGATCCCGCCCGGACAATAGGTACTGACCACCGGTGTACCGCAGATCAGGGATTCAATCAGAACAGAAGAGAGCCCTTCACTGTCGGAACTCAGTACCACCGCTTTCGCCCCACGGATAACCGGCATTGGTTTTGACTGAAAACCGATAAATTCCACCCGCTCTTCCAGACCGAGTTCAGCCACCTGGCTTTTCAGCGTTTGTGTGGCTGCCGGGCTGCCCTGACCCGCCAGCAACAGTTTGCACGGCAGATTAGCCAGTGCAAACGCGGTCAGTAATCTGTCCTGCCGTTTCACCTCATGAAAACGCCCGAGGTGAACCATGTAATCCTGCCCCCGGTACGGGTTATCTTCCTGCGCCTGACGCTGAATATCTGCAACATCAAACGGGTTATAAATGGTCACGCACTGCTGCGGCGTGACCCCGACGTTTTCACACAAATCCCGGCACACCGCACCGGACACGCCGATAATATTCCGTCCGTTATACACACGGCGGATTTTTTCCTGTTTCAGTCGACGGCGCAGGCCGGTTTTATTGCCGAGGTAGCTGGCTGAAAACATGCCGTGCAGACAGAACCAGACATTCAGCCCGGTCAGTGCCTGTGATGCCGCCACAATACGGTCGGTTTTATGCAGATTGGACACCACCAGTGCCGGTTTGCCTTTACGGGCAAACAGACCGGACAAAAACGTATCCATCTTTCCGGCACGGCGCCGGATTTCTGTCTGGCGGTGGAACAACCCCCGGTAGCTGTCTGCAGAAACCTGATAATCCACGCCTTCCGGGATGTCATAATCACGGGTATTGCTGAGTGACAGCAGAGTGACATCATAACCGGCCAGAACCAGCCCGTGGCTCAGGCTCAGCACCACCCGTTCAGCACCGCCGCCCGGTAAACCGTCAATAATAAATAAAATATGCTGTTTCATTATGCCAGGACCCGCCCGTAGAGATCGATAAGCTGCTGTGATAACGCCGCCGGTGTATAAGGTAAAACCCGCTGCCGCGCGCATGCAGACATCCGGCTGCTGAGGTGATCACAAGGCAGTTGTGAAACCGCGTCTGCCAGACCGGCAATATCCAGCGCATCACAGACAAAACCTTCTTCACCCTGCGTGATAAACTCCGCCCCGCCGCAGGTGGTACTGGTAATCACCGGCAGTGCGCAGGCCATCGCTTCCGGTACCACATTCGGGAACGGATCATACAGCGTCGGCAGCAGCAATCCGTCACTCATCTGATAAAACGGCAGTGTCTGTTTCTGCATGCCCGCAAAACGGATACGATCAGCACACCCCAGAGATACCGCCAGCTGACGATATTTTTTTTCTGCTTTATCCTGACCGATTACCAGCAGCCAGGCATCATTGCGGCTGACAGCCATAATCGCCGCCGCCAGACCTTTGCGTTCAAATCCGGAACCAACGTACACCAGGCATTTTGCCGCCGCCGGGATCTGATGCGTCTGCCGGAGCGCCAGACGCTCAGCTTCCGGCAGCGGATGAAACTTCTCAGAATCAATGCCGTTATAGATGACGGTAATCTGTGACTCTGACAGACCGAAGTCTTCCATCACCTCTTTCTTTACCATCACCGAATTACAAATCACCTGCTTAAAATGCGGGTCATGGTACATCTCCTGCTCCGCCTTCATCACATAACAGTGATACGGTGAGGCAAACAGCAGTTTCGCCCGCCAGGGCGGCAACACCCGCGCCCGCTGTAACAGCCAGCGGCGGTGAACACCATCCCCGGCACGGTAGATATCACAACCGGCGATGCGTTCATGGCTCTGAACAATATCAAATTTTTCATTCTGCCAGCAGGTACGGGCGGCGTGAGCAAATCCGCGCTCACGGCTGATCCGGCCCCATTTCGGCGGATTCACCACATGAATATGCCAGCCGGGAGCCGCAGCGCCCTGCCAGGAGCGGGTGATAACATTCAGATCCAGATTCCGGTTATCCAGTGCTTCCAACGCCCGGGAGACAAAGCGCTCCGCGCCGCCATCCGGACGGTATTTCTGACGGACAATCGCCAGACGCATCTCTTTCATAAATATCTCCGTGCTGCCGCAATCACAGCCTCTGCCGGGATCGGGCTCAGGTAACGTTCATCCGTTCCGGTATCGATATCATCCGGATGCGGTTGTTCGCCATAATCTGATGCCTTAATAATTTCACCGGTTGCCTGCCACGGTGCCCAGAACACCAGTTTTGTCGGGCCGAACAAGGCTATCATGGGTGTTTTCAGGGCGGCAGCCATGTGCATCGGCACGGAATCCACACCGATAAACAGTTTTGCACGATCAATCAGGGCGGCAAGCTGAGGCAGTGTCAGTTCTCCGGCAACAGAGACGATGCTGCCGTCTGCCACCGCCTGCTGACACGGTGCCATAATGGATGCAATCATTGCTTTTTCGCGCGGGTCCGGCCCGCTGCTGAGCACAATCTGATGCCCTTCATCCGCCAGTGTGCGGATAACGTCACTCATTTTGTCGTCATCCCAGCATTTATAGAACCAGCGGGACGTCGGCTGCACCACAATATACTCACCGGTCACCTTTTTACGCTGCAAAAGCTGCTCTGTCTTCTGCCGGTCTTCCTCTGAATACGCCATGGTGACATGACTGACAGTCACCGGCAGATTCAGCGGCGCTAACCCGTTAAGATTCTGCTCCACCGTATGCGTGGTCAGTTCCTGTGAAGTATCTGCCAGCAGGGTGTAACATTTTTTCCAGAAAATACTCTGCCGTTTCCGCAGATCCAGCCCGGCGCGGATACGGGCACCGGTGAACCGGGTGACAATCGCGCTGTACCACTGATCCGCGAGATTCACCACCAGATCATAACGGCGCTGTCGCAATGATTTCAGTAAACGCCACTCATGCCCGATACGTTTGCAGGTTCCCTCTTTACGCCAGTCTCTGTCCATGGCAAAAATATGGCTGATGCCGGGATGACGGCTGAGCATCGGTGCCGTTTCCTGATACAGCAGGACATCCACCTCAGCATCCGGGTAATTCGCTTTCAGAGTATTAATCACCGGTGTTATCAGCAGCATATCGCCGTGATGACGGAGTTTTATCACTAAAATGCGCTGTACCGGCGCGGGTGCTGTTTGCATAAGAGTTCCATTGGGGTCAGACAGAAATCAGGGAATAACAGGTATCAATATCTGAGGCACAGATTACCACAAATCGTTCCCGGCAGTATTAACAGATAGCGCAGTGTGTTGTACCGGGCAGCGGGGCTCCGGCTGTCAGCGGCACTGGGTTTATGCTTTTTAATGCGCTATTCGTGTTAGTTTTATGCTACTATTGCCGTAATCTTATCTGCGAAACTGATAAAATGTTACTGCGTGTATACCAGGTTCTGCTTTACCTGATCCAACCTCTTATCTGGTTACGTCTGTTATGGCGCAGCCGCCGCTCCCCGGCCTACCGCAGACGCTGGGGTGAACGTTATGGTTTCTGCAAAGGAAAAACCGGCACCGGCGGTATCATCCTGCACTCGGTTTCTGTGGGCGAAACACTCGCCGCAGTGCCGCTGGTCCGGGCATTACGCCACCATTATCCGACGTTACCCATCACCGTCACCACCATGACACCGACCGGCTCAGAGCGGGTTTTATCAGCATTAGGTGATGATGTTTACCACGTCTATCTGCCTTACGACTTACCGGGGTCAATGAAACGGTTTTTCAATACCGTTCAGCCGAAACTGGTGATCGTCATGGAAACCGAACTGTGGCCGAACATGATAACCGAACTGCACCGCCGGAAAATTCCGCTGGTGATCGCCAATGCCCGTCTGTCCGCGCGCTCGGCTGCCGGTTATAAAAAAGCAGGCAGTTTCGTGAAAACTATCCTGAACCGGATCACGCTGGTCGCGGCCCAGAATCAGGAAGACGGTGAACGCTTTATTGAACTCGGCCTGCGCCGCCAGCAACTGCATGTGACCGGCAGCCTGAAATTCGATATTTCTGTCACGCCGGAACTGGCTGCCAAAGCCGTTACCCTGCGCCGTCAGTGGGCGGCCCGCCGTCCGGTGTGGATTGCAACCAGTACCCATGAAGGCGAAGAAGACATTATTCTCAGTGCCCATAAAACCCTGCTGAAGCACTTTCCGAATCTGCTGCTGATCCTGGTGCCGCGCCATCCGGAACGGTTTGCCAAAGCACGCGAACTGACCGAAAAAGCCGGTCTGACCTATGTCATGCGCAGCAGTAACACCATTCCGTCACCGGAAACACAGGTGGTGGTCGGAGATACCATGGGTGAACTGATGCTGCTGTACGGACTGGCGGATATCGCGTTTGTCGGCGGCAGCCTGGTTGAACGCGGCGGACATAATCCGCTGGAAGCCGCCGCACACGCCCTGCCGGTGCTGATGGGGCCGCACACCTTCAATTTCAACAATATCTGCGGCAAATTACAGCAGGCCGACGCCCTGCTGACCGTCACGAATGAACAAAGTCTGAGTGACGCCGTCAGTAATCTGCTCAATGATGAGGATTACCGGCTGTACTGCGGGCGGCATGCCGCCGAGGTACTTCATGAGAATCAGGGCGCACTGCACCGTCTGATGCAGCTGCTCGGCCCGTATCTGCCGCCGCGGAGCCACTGATGACAGATAAAAAACGTCTCTCTGTTGTAATGATCAGCAAAAACAATGCCGATGTTATCGGTGATTGCCTGAACTCCGTTCAGGGACTGGCGGATGAAATCATTGTGCTCGATTCCGGCAGTCAGGACGACACACTGACCATCGCCCGCGATGCCGGGGCTCAGGTGTATGAAAACCTGGAGTGGCCGGGCTTCGGCCGTCAGCGGCAGATTGCCCAGCAGTATGCCACCGGGAACTATATCCTGATGCTCGACACCGACGAGAGGATCACGCCGGAGCTGAAGCATTCGATTGAACAGGTCCTTGCCGCACCGCAGAAAAATACCGTATACCGCTTTGCCCGCCGGAATCTGTTTCTCGGGCGTTTTATGAAGCACAGCGGCTGGTATCCGGATCATGTCCTGCGGTTATATCCGCGTGAGCAATATCAGTACAACAGTAATGCAGTTCATGAATCTCTGGAGACACAGGGTGCCAATATCATCACACTGAAAGGGGATGTATTACACCTGACTTGCCGCGATTTACCTGAGTTTCAGCAAAAACAGTTACGCTATGCCGCTGACTGGGCAAAAGCCCGCCATCTGGCCGGTAAACGCTGCTCTTTCCTCTCTGTACTGACTCACACCGCCGGTGCGTTCTGTAAAACCTGGCTGCTGAGAGCCGGGTTCCTTGACGGTAAGCAGGGGTTTATCCTTGCATTTGTGAACGCACAATATACCTTTAATAAATACGCCACCCTGTGGTCTGTCAGTAACAACGATGAGTCAGCATCATGAAAACACGCGCAATCTATCCCGGCACTTTTGATCCTATTACCTGCGGACATATCGATATTCTTGAGCGCGCCTCAAAAATGTTTGATCACATCCTGCTGGCGATCGCCAACAGCAGCCGTAAAAATCCGATGTTTACTCTCGATGAGCGGGTTGCGCTGGCAAAAGACGTGTGTGCTCATATCCCGAATGTGGAAGTGCTGGGATTTTCCGAGCTGATGGCGAATTTTGCCAAAAAGCAAAATGCCAATGTGCTGATCCGGGGTGTCCGGTCGGTTGCTGACTTTGAATATGAATGGCAGCTGGCGAATATGAACCGCCATTTTGCGCAGGATCTCGAGAGTGTTTTCCTGCTGCCGTCACAGAACCTCTCTTTTGTTTCTTCATCCCTGATCAAAGACGTGGCCCTGCATGACGGCGATGTCTCTGCATTTCTGCCGGCGTCCGTTGCACAGGCAATGATGCAAAAACTCGGTAAAGCGTAATCAGTGCTGACAGGCGGGGCAGAAAAACGTGCTCCGCTGACCGACCTTCACCACGTCAATCTTCTGTCCGCAGTTCGGGCAACATTCTCCGTGTTTTCCGTACACAAACAGTTCCTGAGCAAAATAGCCGGGTTTTCCGTCTGACTGTAAAAAATCTTTCAGCGTGGTGCCGCCCTGTTTGATGGATTCCGTCAGTACCTGCTTTATGGTGGTAACCAGGCCGGTTACCTCATCCATCGTCAGATCTTTCGCCGGACGCAGCGGATGGATGCGGGATAAAAAGAGGGATTCATTGGCATAAATATTTCCCACGCCCACCACAATTTTATTATCCATCAGCCAGCTTTTGACCGGTGTGTTTCGTTTGCGGGATTTGGCGAACAGATACGCGGCGTCAAAATCATCACTCAGCGGCTCCGGCCCCAGGTTCGCCAGTACCGGGCAGGTTGCCAGGTCATCCGCCCACAACCAGGCACCAAAGCGGCGCGGGTCGGTATAGCGCAGAATTTTACCGTCACCGAGCACCATATCCACATGATCGTGTTTCTCTTCCGGCGTTTCCTCCAAAAGAATCCGCAAACTGCCGGACATCCCCAGGTGAATGATGATCCACCCTTCCGGCAGCTCAATCAGCAGGTATTTTGCCCTGCGCTGCACACTGAGTACCGGCCGGTCACTCAGGCGCTCGATCTGTTCTGACACCGGCCAGCGCAGCCGCCGGTTGCGGACTTCAACATAACGTATGGTATTACCAACAAGATGCGGCTCAATGCCGCGCCGGCTGGTTTCGACCTCAGGTAATTCCGGCACAGATAACTCCTCAGCGATTAACCGGCAGCAGCGGTTGTGCGGCGTCTTCTTTCCCGCCGGTGACCAGCGCCACTGCAATACACAGGAGATAAACAGTAATACTCTCACGGCTGAAGAACAAGACATCTGTCAGGCCATAACCGGCCAGACACAATGTCATCATTATCAGCAACAGGTTCTTATTCCGGATCCCAGCATAGAACAGCGAGAGATAAATCAGCACCAGCAGTACACCACCGATAACCCCCTGCAATGACAACACGTCAATCAATTCACTGTGCAGATGCACCGTCAGGTAGACAGTGATTGAATCACTGATTGTACCGGCTGCTATTTTTTCTGAAATAAAGTCATTACGGGCCTGAAACGATTGTCCCATCGGGGCATGCTTAAAAGCAGACAGCCCTGCATACCACATGGTATAGCGATCACCCAGTGATCCCCCCGGTTTTGACACATCATAACCCTGAGTTTCAGTGATTGCTTCATTTATCCGGGATTTATATAAGAACTCATATGATGAGCCTGCAAAGATCAGCAAAAGCACAGCAATAATGCTCACTGTTTTTATATTCAGGCTCTTGCGAAAAATAATGATCGTATAAAGAACAGAAAGCAGAAGGTAGATAGCTATCGCCGCACGGGTTTGTGTCAGAATAATAATTGCATTGGAAATAATCAGATTAGTAAAGAACAATGTGACATTTAATTTATTTTTTACCTGAATACAATAATGAAGGCTGACAAAAAATATTGCACTGATAAAGTATGCTGCTACTGTTGCCCGGTTTGTATCTAACTCCACCCTGTTTTTATGCAAAACAAAAATATCATAGAGTGCATACAATAAAATATAAAGTGGTAATACCTTGATAATACCTGAAACATATACATTTCTGAAAAACGTTCGCAGTTCACGCTTTAATAAGATACATACACAAAAAATAAATGCTCCGAGTATAATTCTCGACGCAGTAGGAGAATGGTTTTTATAAACACTCATCCCGTCATCATTCATCAGAAATGACCAGGCAACCCGTGAGAGTCCGAACAGCAGAAATGACGCCGCAACAAGCAATGCTGCACGATCACGGAAAAGCGTCATTTTTTTGAAAAAGACCAGCCAGAATGTCACGATAACGGATAAATAACTCAGTATAAAATAAGCGTCCCGTGACAAGGTATCCACGAAAGAAGCAATTACCATCGAGAAAGTCATCAGCATACCAATGATAATGGATAATGTTCTGTTCATCGCCATTTAAAAAACGCCTGCTGATTTTATTTTTAAGAACATCATTTTTCTGCTTAGTCTTACTTTAGTACTGAACAGAAAGTGAAATGTTTTAATATCATTAAACCGGTCCATAACAAAACGCGGGAGTTTGCGTTTGTTATTTCTGGATAAATAATCAGAACATACTTTAACAAACAGACCTTCAAACATCACTTTTTCATTTTTATTTTTTACAAAGAAATTTTCCATTGATAAAACAATTTGCAGGAAAAGAACGGTTTTATTCATACTTTTCTCTGTGGATAAGCTGCCGCGATGTTTATAATAGCAATAAATCTGAGTGTCTGTGATCAGAATATTCTGAGCGGCACAAATCACATATGCCGTAATAACCACATCCTCATAGCAATAAATTTCGGGAAACATATCATCTGTCAGGATATCACGGCGGATAAAACGGCCAAGTAAATGCCCTTTCACCATCTTATGTTCCAGATAAAGTTCTTTTAATCTGTCCTGTGTGATGGATACAACCGGTTTATCCTCAATCTCTAATACCGGATGACGGTCGTGATGCTCATCCAGACGGGTTATCAGCAGATCAAACGGATGCTCCCGCATAATATCCATAACCCGGGTCAGCGCACCGTTTTTCAGCATATCATCACTGTCTAATGCTGTAATATAGTCGCCGCGGGATAATGAATACGCATAATGACGGACTTTGCCAATATTAGAAAAGTTAACTGTTTCAACAACCTTAATAAAATTTCGCGGCTGATAATGATTGATAATATCTAACGATTTATCTGTGGAACCATCATTAATAATGATCGCTTCAACCCGTTCCGGAGAACCATTCTCATTCAGGGCATTATCCAGACTCTCTAATGCGGCCCGGATTGATGACGCCGCATTATGTACTGCAATCATGACCGAAATAACCGGGTTACTCATATCATATTCCAACATTCGTTTTTATCTGTGAAGTAAACTGACTCTGATTCCGGCTGTCACTGACACGCCAACTCAGTAATCATATAAAAACTATATAAAAATAATAAATAAATCAGCCGTTATAGTTGTATGTTCTGACGAGATAATAGTACCTGTAAATGATACAACAATCTGAATATTTTAATACTCTTACAATCAGTATTTAAGATAAGTACCCGATTTATCTGCCATTTTATCGCTAATTAACGTTATGAATGATATCATTTTATATGAAAGCACCAACAATTCATAAAATTACGATATATTATACCAGATAACCCAGAAAGTGAAAACAGATGACCATATTGCCCTCTGCCGTTTACCTTTCTCCGGTAAACAGGCAATAAAAAACCCGGCCGGAGCCGGGTTTTTTCAATCAGAAAGCAGAAATTACTTAATTTTTGCTTCTTTGTACATTACATGCTTGCGAACAACCGGATCGAATTTTTTCATTTCCAGTTTTTCAGGCATAGTACGTTTGTTCTTCGTAGTGGTATAGAAGTGACCTGTACCTTCAGAAGAAACCAGTTTGATCTTTTCGCGAATACCTTTAGCCATTTTTCAGCTCCTTAGTACTTCTCACCGCGGGTACGTAAATCAGCTAAAACAGCTTCGATACCCTTTTTATCAATGATACGCATACCTTTAGCAGATACACGCAGAGTCACGAAACGTTTTTCAGACTCAACCCAGAAACGGTGAGAGTGCAGGTTCGGCAGAAAACGACGTTTGGTCGCATTTAATGCGTGAGAACGGTTGTTACCGCTCATCGGACGCTTGCCAGTAACTTGGCAGACTCGGGACATGTCTATTCTCCAAAAATCTAATCAGCTCGAGCTTTGTATTGGGTGAGGCTGCCTCGTCAGGCTTAGGAGCCCATCTCAGCTTACTTTTGACTCGCCGGGAAATTGCTCTGTCAACCAGCAAAAATATGCTGAGATAGGCTCTTCTCGCCAAACCCAAGATCCTCAAAGGTGGCGTAGTATACGCTTTCCGGCGCAAACGCTCAAGACCCGAACAGTAAAGATCGCGTGTTTCTGCGAAAAAAACTGCTCAGATCATCTCGTGTTCTGCGAACGAAAACATATTGAATTTCCCGACAATCAGGTGATCCAACACGTTTATCCCTACCAGCTCACATGCCTGAACAATTTTTTTGTCAGCAGGCGGTCAGCCCGGCTGGGGTTTTCGTTACCGGAGGGGTGATTATGCGCCAGAATCACAGAAACTGCATTCACTTTGAGCGCCAGGCGCAAAATCTCTCTGGGATGCACTTCCACACAGTTTACTGTCCCTGAAAACAGCTCTTCATAACGGATAAGCTGGTTCTGGTTATTAAGAAAAAGCACAGCAAAGACTTCCCGCTCCTGCCAGGCCATCCGCTGGTTAAGATAGGCCTTTACGGTACAGGCACTGCTGAGAAATTGTGTTTCCTGAAACTGACTGCTGAAATAGCGCCGGGATAATTCGACAATCGCCTGCATCTGGCAAAACTTACTGTCCCCGATCCCGTTCAGGGATTTGAATTCCTCATACCCGGCGGTCAGCAGCCGGTGCAGTGACCCGAAGACCTCCAGCAGATACTCCGCAAACTGCCGCACCGGCCGCTCACGGGTGCCGGTACGCAAAAAAATAGCCAGTAATTCTGAATCACTCAGAACGGATGTCCCGTAAGCGATCAGTTTCTCTCTCGGCATCAGCGCCGTATTTCCGGTTATGTTATCCATTTTTCCCCCGCCGGTTTCCCTGTTTCACCGGAAAAAGTATGTCAGCTCCGGCGGTTTTTCCGTATAAAACAGGCTATTTTTGCGAGATGCGCCGAAGAAAAAACATTATTTAGCTGGATAAATACACAGCACCCTACCTATACGGCGGTGTTGTGGTAAAATCGCGTATCTCCGAAAAATAACTGGATCAAACACAATGTCCGAACTGACAGGAAAACAGATAGTTCTGGGTATCAGTGGTGGTATCGCAGCCTATAAAGCCCCTGAGATTGTCCGCCGTCTGCGTGACCGGGGTGCCATTGTCCGTGTCGCCATGACACCCGCTGCGACCGCATTTATCACCCCGCTCACACTCCAGGCCGTTTCCGGCTTCCCGGTGGCTGAAAGTGTGCTTGACCCTGCTGCGGAAGCGGCAATGGGCCATATTGAGCTGGGAAAATGGGCGGATCTCATTATTCTCGCGCCCGCCACCGCTGATCTGATTGCCCGCCTGAGCGCCGGTATGGCAAATGACCTGGTCACCACTATCTGCCTGGCCTCTGATGCCACCATCGCCGTTTTACCGGCCATGAACCAGCAGATGTACCGTGCGCAGACCACACAGGAGAATCTCGCACACCTGGAACAACTCGGTTTTGCCGTCTGGGGGCCGGACAGCGGCAGCCAGGCCTGTGGTGATATTGGTCCGGGACGCATGCTGGATCCGTCAGAGATAGTCTCACGGGCAGAACAGCACTTCCGTAAAAAACAGGATATGTCCGGCATCCGTCTCGCCATTACCGCCGGGCCGACACGCGAAGCACTCGACCCGGTGCGTTTTATCAGCAATCACAGCTCCGGTAAAATGGGTTTTGCCATTGCCGCAGCTGCCGCAGCACGCGGCGCGGATGTCACACTGATTGCCGGGCCTGTCACACTACCGACACCACCGGGTGTTAAACGTATTGATGTCAGCAGTGCCTGTGATATGAATGATGCTGCACAAAAAACAGCCCCGCAGCAGGATATTTTTATCGGCTGTGCCGCCGTTGCCGATTACCGCGCCAAAGCGGTTGCGCCCGAGAAGATTAAAAAACAGGGCGACGAAATCACCTTCACGATGGTGAAAAACCCGGATGTGATCGCCGGTGTCGGTGCACTGGAAAAAAACCGGCCATTTGTGATTGGATTTGCAGCGGAAACCCAAAATGTGGAAGAATACGCGCGCGGTAAGTTGGTGAAAAAACAGCTCGATATGATTTGCGCCAATGATGTTTCTGTTGAAAACCAAGGGTTTAACAGTGATAACAACGCCCTGCATCTGTACTGGCATACCGGCGATATCAGCTTACCGAACATGAGCAAATCAGAGCTCAGCCACCATTTACTGGACGAAATACTGAAACACTATGACCAAAAAAATCGACATTAAGATTCTTGATCCGCGCATCGGCGGGGAATTTCCGTTACCGGCCTACGCCACGCCGGGCTCTGCGGGTCTGGACTTACGTGCCTGCCTGGATGAAGCCACTGAGCTGAAGCCGGGCCAGACACTGTTACTGCCGACCGGCCTTGCTGTCCATATTGCCGACCCGACCCTGGCGGCAATGGTGCTGCCGCGCTCCGGGCTCGGTCACAAACATGGTGTGGTTCTCGGCAACCTGGTGGGCTTAATTGACTCTGATTATCAGGGCCAGCTGATGGTATCCGTCTGGAACCGTGGTGATACCACCTTCACAATTGAGCCGGGCGAGCGTATCGCACAGATGATTATCGTTCCTGTTGTTCAGGCTGAATTCAATATTGTTGAAGAATTTACCGAAAGTGAACGCGGAGCCGGCGGATTTGGCCATTCAGGCCGTCAATAATACTAATAACGCCGTTATCTCCGCCACTTTTCTGACAGCAGTACGGGTGTACCGCTGTCAGTCGGCAGATGTGTTTTTGCGTTAACGCAGGGGTTTTATCTGACATGGCAGAAAGTACAAAAAAGAAGAACAGGCGCGAGGAGATCCTGCAGGCGCTTGCGCAGATGCTTGAGTCCAGCGACGGCAGCCAGCGTATAACAACCGCCAAACTTGCCGCCAGTGTGGGTGTTTCAGAAGCAGCGCTCTATCGTCATTTTTCCGGCAAAACAAAAATGTTCGACAGCCTGATCGTATTTATTGAGGACTCACTGATTTCGCGGATAAACCTCATTCTTCAGGATGAAAAAGAGACAATCTCGCGAATCAAACTGATTCTGATGCTGATTCTGGGATTCTCTGAAAAGAACCCCGGCCTGACCCGTATCATGACCGGTCACGCACTGATGTTTGAGCAGGATAAATTACAGAGCAGAATTAATCAGTTGTATGAACGGATCGAAGCTCAGTTGCGTCAGGTCTTAAAAGAAAAGCGGATCCGTGACGGCAGCGGTTTTACTTATGACGAAAGCCTGTTAGCATCTCAGTTACTCGCCTTTTGCGAAGGCATGCTGTCCCGTTTTGTACGCTCAGAATTTAAGTACCGGCCAACACAGGAATTTGAAACCCGCTGGCCGTTGCTCCTTGCACAACTTCAGTAATACCATTTTTAGTTAAACTACTCACCCCGCCCGTTTTATTGGGCGAGGGCTTTTTTTTGCCTGTTGTCCGGCTCAGATTTCAATCCCGTACTGCTCACGGTAAGCCCGCACAGCCTGCAAATGGGTATCCATCTGCGGATCTTCCGCCAGATAACTGATTAAATCATTCAGTGTGATAATGGAAAATACCTGACAACCATAGTCCCGCTCCACTTCCTGGACGGCGGATAACTCACCTTTGCCTTTTTCCTGACGATCAAGACTCAGCATCACACCGGCAAGTGTGGCATTGTTTTGTCTGATGATTTCCATTGACTCACGGATAGCTGTTCCGGCCGTGATGACATCATCCACCACCATAATCCGTCCGTTCAGCGGACTGCCGACCAGTGTTCCGCCTTCCCCGTGATCTTTGGCTTCCTTGCGGTTAAAGCAGTACGGCATATCAAGATCATGATGCTCAGCCAGTGCAACGGCTGTTGTCGTTGCAATCGGAATGCCCTTGTAGGCAGGCCCGAACAGGACATCGTACTGCACGCCGCTGTCGCATAATGCTGCCGCATAAAAGCGTCCGAGCAGTGCCAAATCCCGCCCGGTATTGAATAACCCGGCATTGAAGAAATACGGGCTTTTCCGGCCGGACTTCAGCGTAA
Organism: Morganella sp. GD04133; assembly: GCF_029835375.1. NCBI lineage: Bacteria > Pseudomonadati > Pseudomonadota > Gammaproteobacteria > Enterobacterales > Morganellaceae > Morganella > Morganella sp. GD04133. Next base: position 95,697 of record NZ_JAODZS010000007.1, read on the forward strand.
ACTCACCAAATTTCAGTACCTGTTTTTTCATCGCAAGTTCAATAAATTCGCGCTGATAAGCTTTCATCGGGATCTCCTGATTCTGATTGACGGATAACGTGCCTGAATCACAGGCATAAAAAAGGCGACTATCACGTCGCCTTCTGATTAATTTTCTAATGCCGCCTTCTGGGCGGTGAAAATGGTTTCCAGCCCGCCCCTTGCGAGGGCCAGCAGTGATAACAATTCATCATGACTGAACGGCGCACCTTCTGCCGTGCCCTGGACTTCAATCATCCGCCCGTCATCAATCATAACCACATTCATATCGGTTTCTGCCGCAGAATCCTCAACATATTCCAGATCACAACGCGGCTCGCCGTCCACAATACCGACAGAAACGGCGGCAACCATGGATTTCAGCGGACTGGCTTTCAGCTGGCCTTTTGCGACCATCTGATTCAGCGCATCAGCCAGGGCCACACAGGCACCACTGATAGCAGCAGTACGGGTGCCGCCGTCAGCCTGGATAACATCACAATCGAGGGTGATGGTGAACTCGCCCAGTTTGGTCAGATCAACCGCTGCGCGCAGCGAACGCGCGATCAGGCGCTGGATTTCCATTGTGCGGCCGGTCTGTTTGCCACGGGCGGCTTCGCGGGCATTACGGGAATTGGTTGCGCGCGGCAGCATGCCGTATTCGGCTGTGATCCAGCCCTGTCCCTGACCTTTCAGGAAACGCGGCACACCTTCTTCAACGGAGGCATTACATAACACTTTAGTGTCACCGAACTCGACCAGCACAGAGCCTTCGGCATGTTTGGTATAATGACGGGTGATAGTAATAGGACGCACCTGGTCTGTTCCCCGGCCAGCGGGACGTGATGACTGACTCATAGTGATTCTCCGGTTCAGTTAACTGTTGGGGGCGCATTATACGGCTTAAACCGGTGAATGCCTATGCCTTAACACCATAACAGCGCTATAATCAGAGCAATAAATCCATCACAGGACAGATATCATGATCCGTAGTATGACCGCGTTTGCCCGTCAGGAAGTCAAACGCCCGTGGGGCACTGCCGCATGGGAACTCCGCTCTGTTAACCAGCGCTACCTTGAAACCTACATCCGTCTGCCGGAACAACTCCGCAGCCTGGAGCCGGTGATCCGTGAGCGTCTGCGCCAGCGTCTGACCCGGGGAAAAGTTGAGTGTAACCTCCGCTTTGACCTGAGCAGCAACGCGCAAAGCGGGCTGAATATGAATGAAGACCTGGCAAAACAGCTGGTTGCTGCCGCAAACTGGGTTAAAAACTACAGTCACGAAGGGGAAATCAATCCGCTGGAAATTCTGCGCTGGCCGGGTGTGATGTCCGCACAGGAACAGGATCTGGACACCATCAGTGAAGAACTGCTGGCTGCTCTCGATGATACCATCACCGCCTTTATCGATGCCCGTGAACGTGAAGGCGCGGCACTGAAGACCTTAATCGAACAGCGCCTCGACGGTGTGACCGAAGAAGTCCGCAAAGTCCGGGCGCAGATGCCGGATATCCTGTTATGGCAGCGTGAGCGCCTGCAGAGCAAACTGGATGATGCACAGATTCAGGTCGATCCGAACCGTCTGGAACAGGAACTGATCCTGCTGGCACAGCGTATTGACGTGGCGGAAGAGTTAGATCGCCTCGATGCCCATGTGAAAGAAACCCATAATATCCTGAAGAAAAAAGAAGCCGTTGGTCGCCGTCTGGACTTTATGATGCAGGAGTTCAACCGCGAATCGAACACCCTCGCCTCAAAATCCATCAATGCCGATATCACCAGTTCCGCGATTGAACTGAAAGTACTGATTGAGCAGATGCGTGAGCAGATTCAAAACATTGAGTAACACTTCACAGTAAATCAGAGCACCTCAACAAGCCAGCCGATACCCTGTATTAGCTGGCTTTTTTACTATCAGAGCATTGCAGAGTGAATCACAATAGCGCATGATTGGCGTGTACCCAAAGGTGTACCCCTAGACATTATAAAAATCCATTTTGGGTACACCCCCTGTTTTTACATTGGAAATTGCACAATGCCTAAACTCACAGATAAAGAGATCCGGGCGTGGATAAAGTCAGGCGAGCGGTTCGAGGGTAAATCGGACGGTAACGGGCTGTATTTACGTTTCAGACAAAATGACCGCATTCCTTCATGGCGGTTCAGGTATAAACTCGCCGGGAAGTCTCGGACAATGAATCTTGGATCATACTCCGCTCTCTCACTCGCTAAAGCCCGGGAACTGACCAAGGAGTTATCTGCCCGCGTATCGCTGGGCTATGATGTTGCCAGTGAAAAGCAAGAACGAAAGGCCGAAGCATTGGCGAAAATCGAGGCCGAGAAAAATGCTATCCGAGTTTGTGATCTGGCTGCTGAATACTTTGAACGTCAGATACTCCCGCGCTGGAAGCATCCGGACATACTCCGCCGCCGCATTGATAAAGACATCAACCCCCGCATTGGTGATATGAAGCTGGAGGATGTAAAGCCCCGTCATATTGACGACATGCTGAAGGGGATCGTTGACCGTGGTGCGCCTACTATCGCAACTGACGTTCTGCGCTGGGTGCGCCGCATGTTCGATTACGCCATTAAGCGGCAGATGATAGAGATTAACCCCTGCTCCGCCTTTGAAGTGGCTGACGCTGGCGGTAAAGAAGTATCACGGGACAGATGGCTGACCAGAGAAGAATTGATACTGGTACTCAGGGCATTCCGCACATCAAGTATCAGCCGACAAAATGAAATCAGCTTTAAAATACTGCTGGCATTATGTCTGCGGAAAATGGAGTTATGTGCCGCCCGCTGGGAGGAGTTCGATTTTGATAATGCGGTCTGGCATTTCCCTGCTGAACGCAGTAAAAACGGGGATGCCGTAGATATTCCGCTGTGCCCTACAGTCATTGACTGGTTTACAGAACTGAAATCTATGTCCTGCGGCAGTCAGTACGTTCTGCCAGCGCGGAAGATGCAAAGCCGGATGATTCCTCATATTCAGGAATCCACCCTGCCCGTTGCCTTATCCAAAGTACGCCACGCCCTGCCCGCTGATATGCCTAATTTCACTATTCACGACTTCCGGCGCACAGCACGCACACACCTTGCCGCGCTGGGTGTTGACCCTTTTGTTGCTGAACGTTGCCTGAATCACCGGATAAAGGGCGTAGAAGGTATTTATAACCGGCATGATTACTTTGAAGAACGACGGGCAGCATTAACGCAGTGGTGCGCCCTGCTGGTATCGCTGGAGAAAGGCGAAGATTACAACGTGATCCCGATGGGGACACGTAAAGCAAAATGACCGGATAAGCCGTATCTAGCCCGACGGGGTGAAAAGCGGGGAAGCCTTACCCGCCTGATACGGTAATACCCAAGGCGCGTAAAAGGTGACGTAATGAACAAAAAAAACAAAGCCACTGTAAAGACGGGTAGCGTATGGTCAGACAATGGTCTGCCAGAAATGGAATATTGCACCCTGACGCGAGCCGCTGAATTATTAAACGTCAAAATCGAAGATCTGCTTCATTTTGCAGAAATTGGATTTATCGAACTTTGTGTAAAAATGGATGGATTCGAAGCTGGGTTGTCTTCCCCTATGAGCTATAGAGATCAATCTACTTGGGAAGATTTTTGTGAGAATGATATAAAAATACTTTTAGGGCTTGGGTCGGCAACAAAAGAAAATGGATTAAGCTTATTTTCTCCGAAATACTGCCCATCTATCGATTTTCATAATGGTAAAATTGCAGAGTATTATTTTTATGAATACAATGACACGCCCGGGTTGCGACACCCTATAGTTTTTTTATCCGGCCTGTGGGCGCTTGTAGGATTATCAGATAGAAATATTTTCCACAAATTATCAATGAATAATAAAGTGGAATTAAACCCATTTAGCTTTTTATTAAAGGAGGTTGATTACATTTCAAACCCAGATAATGATGATGTTTATCATGTGCAACCATTAAGTGAATATTTATATAAAAACAATATGTTAGTAAAGGAACGAATCAAGACAATAGCCACTCTAACCTGTGGGGATTTTTATATAACCAGAACTCAAATAGATAAAATTTATTCAAATATAGGAAAGCCGATATCTAACCTTAGAAATAAAAATAATAGCTTTGAAGATAAAGAACATTACACCCAAATAAGAGCCAGAGAAAACAGATTCAAAATACACCAGGCTATAACAAAACTATTAATTCTACACCCTCATAATCCAAATGATGATTCTTCAAATTATAGGGCTGCTGATGGAAGAATAATAATAGCAAAAGTCGCCAGATGCCTTGATTATCATGCGGCCAATTTATTTGACGATAGGGAATTACCAATCAAAGATGAATCCCGACTGAGGGCTATTATTAGTAGTTATCTGGAAAATTTGGGCGCAAAGATGGATAAATAATAACTGGTGCTTGATAGCATCAACCATATGATTGATGCTTCATGCCTGTTTTTTTATACAGTTATTTGCGCTTAACTGTGCCCAGTAACTCACAAAGGAGCTAGGCATAGCATGAAGCAACAACGTAAACCACGCGCTAAAACCAGTACCCCTTACCCTACCAGCGGTAATGCCCGCAAACGCCAGACCGCAGACTTTTTAGGTATTTCAGACGCAACACTCTACCGCTGGGAAAAGGCGGGCAAAATCCCGAAATCTTTCGAGCTTGAAAAAGGCTTGTCTGTCTTTGACGCAGCGGAGATCCGTTCGTGGGTGGGCGCTAAGAAAGCACAGCGCGAGGGGGTTTAATGATGAAAATAACCGGATTATTGTCATGCCCGCTTACATTCCCGTTATCACTTTTAAGTCAACACTCAGCTAACTAACGGAATAGTCAGAATGAAACCAAAAAATAACAGCTTAACCGCTGGTGGATTCGCTCACCCTGAAAACGGACTGGCTAATACCTTTGATAATTTAATTCCTGTTGTTAATAACAATATTGACGGAAAAGAAATTCAGACTGTAAGTAGCCGTAAATTACACTCATTCCTGAAAGTTGGGCGTGATTATACTAGTTGGATTAAAGGACGAATTAAACAATATGGTTTTGTTGAGAATGTCGATTATATCATTGTGGAAAATTTGAGCTCCCCAAAACGGGGGAGCGCAAAATTTAGGCAGCAGATTGAGCATGATTACATTGTCAGCCTCAACATGGGTAAAGAATTGTCTATGGTTGAGCGTAACGATCAGGGAAAGCTCGCCCGCCAATATTTCATTGAGTGTGAGGAACGATTACGCAGGATTGCACCGGAAGAGCATGAGGCAGCTATACAGAACTGGCGCAAAAATCGGGTCGCTGCCTGCGAAGATCATAAGAACATGGCCAATGCTATGAAAAGCTATATTGAGCGTACAGGCGACAATCAGCATGGTTTCGCCTACAGCAATGAATGCACATACCTCAACAGTCTTGTGTTGGGAATACACCCGCGAGTTTGGGCAAAACAGAAAGGTATTCACGTAAAACAGGTACGTGACCACATGAGTATCGACCAACTGGCTCTGCTGGCCTATCTGGAAAGCCGTAATTGTGCATTGTTGGATCTGGATACTCTGACGGCGACCCGCAAGACAAAACTCACTGAACTGGCTCAACGCTGGCTGGTTCAGCGCATGGAGGCGAAACAATGATGGCCACCCAAACCACGAATTCGGGGTTAGATCCTAACCCATTGAAAACATTACAGACCCCGAATATGCGGTCTGCTCAGAAAGTAATCAGGACAAATCTGTCCAGTTACTCGCAAAAGAAAAAAGACAGCGTGCAGGCTGTCTTAATTCAATTCTATACGGACTTACCATCTTTAAGAGGGAAAGTTTCAAGGATACCCAATAGTATTGGGTCAGTTCAGAGGCTCCCCGATGATATCGGGTTGGTTCATGTAGCACCAGTCGCCGTTGGTGGGATGGATATACACAAGGCCAATGATATTGGCTCTGTTCCGGTGATCCTGTTCGCTAATGGCGCGAATGGGTTGAACCACTGGAACGATATTCACTCGGTTAAGTTTTGGGCTGAGTTATTAGCTAAAGTGTCAGCCGGTCTCAGTGGTGAGACTTTGAGCTATCCGAATCCGGATATCCCAAATCGTGGGGAGATTGAGTTTTGCGAATCCATAAAAAAGGGCGGCGTTTCCACCACCCTTTGCGTGTTCGATATTAAATATCGAGCAAATCAGCCATTACAGGGTAGTCAATGGTTAAAAGCGGGTAAACAGAATATTTCCGGGGAAGTGAAGAACTTTGATGATCATCACTTGTTTTTATCGCCGGATGTTCGTTATAGTGATCCGGCACTGGCAAAATCCGGTGTCAGGATTGAGACCCTGAATATACAAACGGCGACACATGACGCGCCCAGCGTCTTTTTTTGTGTCCGTGCCTATGCACACCTGCAAAATACGGTATTATGCCGTCCTGATTCAATGGTGGCGTTGGCAGGGCAACCGAAAGGTTGGCTGGTTTCCGTTTGTGCCAGTAGTCTCAACCCTGTCAGCGTCACCACCCCTATAGAGATTGAGACCTCTGGTGGTGACTCCGCATTAATACAAACGGAGATCATCGTTATGATGGCTATCCCTGCCCAAACTCACCCTAAATTTAAATGGCGTTTCTTCTCCTGCCAGCAGTCCAGATATTTCACCGTTGAAGCCCGCAGCGAACAGGAAGTCCGCTCTATGCTGCCTGATTCGCCGTGCCTTTTTTCTGCCCGTATCCGTCAGGGGGTGAATCATGCTTAAAACTTTCCGGATTACCGGCTATGCCGTCAATAAGCGCGGCCTGACAGTCGGGTTTAGCCAGACTATTTCAGCCACCAGCCAGAAGCAGGCACAACAGCAGGCGATTGCGGGATATGAAGTGTCCGGTCAACGCTATATCCGTATCACCCGGATGATTGAGGTAAGAAGCCATGCGTAACCCAGAGCCGAATGAGTATTACACCCACAATAACGGTGACACGGTATTAGTCCTGTCCGTTCAGTTTAACAGGGTGACGTTTATCCGTGACGGGTTCGACAGCCCGGTCATCATGACACTGAGCCGGTTTGTCAAAGAATACACTTACGCAGGGAGAGCATGATGATGACTGACAAAAAAGAAATCAAACCCGCTGATATCCATGATTATTTAATCCGGACTGATTTGAATCAGTTAAGCACGGAGGAGCTGCAAAGGCTTCAGGGGATTTCTGTCAGCGCAAGTGACGGGATTATGGCAGGACTGAAAGCAATGGGGGAGTGTGCGTTTTGGGCGTGTGACAGTGAAAATTACAGTGACAGCCAGGCAAAAGATGATCTCCGCCGTATCAGTGAATCCCTGATGTATTTACTCCGTATCGCCGAAGCCCTGAGCCTCAATGCAGATAACACCCAATTTCTGATTTACCAGCGTGACGGTTTTCCGTTTGCGGAGGTGAACAATGGCAAATATTGATTTAATCCGGGCAGTGAAACTGAAAGCTAACGGGCAATGGCAGGGCATACTGTCTGCTGTGGGGGCAGATCTGCCGGTAAATACACATACAGCCTGCCCTGGATGCGGTGGAAAAGATCGGTTCCGCTTTGATGATAAGGACGGCAACGGCACGTTTATCTGTAACCGGTGCGGCGCAGGTGACGGGTTAGCTCTCGTTCAGCGTGTGCTGGGCGTGGGAGTTACGGAAGCCGCGAAAGAAGTTGCCGTGATTATCGGTATTGATACCCGTTCAGACCATCAGCCCGCCAGAGAACGGACTCCGGTCAGTGTGCAGCAGCAGAGCCACAAAGCCGATCGGCAGCAGCGTGACACAGCAGAGAAACAAAAACGCTTCACAGAGCGATACTGCGGCCTGTTATCACAGGTTCAGCAGGGAGAATCCGTTTATCTGACCGGTAAAGGGCTGACCGGTTTCATGCTGCCGTTACTGCCTGACGGGTCAATCCTGATCCCGCTGGTGAATGCAACCGGCACCGTCACCGGCGCACAGACCATTAAACCGGACGGCGGGAAACGCCTGTTAACGGACTGTACGAAAAAAGGCAGTTACTATCCCGTCAATGCGCCTGAGAACGTTTCTGAGGTGATTATCGCGGAAGGGCTGGCAACCGCCCTGACGTGTCACGTAATCCGCCCTGATGCGCTGACCGTGGCGGCAATGGATGCCGGGAACCTGATCCACATCGCTGAGGTGATGCGGGGTAAATATCCTGCAGCACAGATAACCATTGCGGCAGATAACGATGCGGACAACACGGTCAACACCGGCAGGGAGAAAGCAGAGGCGGCAGCGCGGGCGGTTAACGGTCAGGTGACGATACCTGCCACCAGCGGTGACTGGAACGATGTGTATCAGGCTGAGGGGCTGGATGCCGCAGCACAGGCATTTAATCAGGGAATGTATCAGCCGGAAAGCGGCGACAGCGGACAGGCACCGGAACCGGCAGAGAAACCCGCCGCAGCCGACCAGATGAAGCCCCGGATTGAAACCCGTGATAACGGTGTCTTTCAGGTGATCCCGAAGCTGGATAAAGAAACCGGGGAAATCATCAATAACGAGCAGTGGCTCAGTGACCCACTGACGGTGGTGGCTGCGGGTGTTAACGATGTGAATGAGTCATTCCTGATAATGGACTGCGGCAGCGGCACCACAAAGGCGATCCCGATGGCTGATATCGGTGAGCGAGAGGGCTGGCGGACACTGAAAACCAGCGGCGTGATTGTCACCACCAAACCGGCATTACGGGCAACACTGGCGGACTGGCTGATGCGCAGCCGGGGGCGGGATGTGTGGAGCGTGACCCATAAATCCGGCTGGCATAAAGGCGCGTACATCATGCCGGACGGCTCCGTTATCGGTGAGCCGGATAAACCTGTGCTGTTTAACGGGCAGAGTGCGGCCGCAACCGCGTATCAGGTCAGAGGAACAGCAGAGAGCTGGCGGAATGAGGTGGCGAGGCTGGCGGACGGCAATATCCACATGATGTTTGCCATCGGCGCGGCACTGGCAGCACCCATGACCGGGGTCACGATGGCAGACAGCTTCGGTATTCACCTTTATGCCCAGTCCACCGCCGGTAAGAGCACCACGGCAGATATGGCGGTCAGTCTGTACGGGCATCCGGATTTACAGCGGCTGACGTGGTACGGCACCGCCTACGGTATCGCTAATGAGGCTGTGGCGCACAATGACGGGCTTTTGTATCTGGATGAAGTCGGACAAGGCGCAGATCCGAAACACGTCTATAAATCGGCGTACACGCTGTTTAACGGAAAGGGCAAGATTCAGGGAGCCAGAGACGGCGGCAACCGTCCGCTGGAGAGCTGGCGGACTGTGGCAATCAGTACCGGTGAAAAAGATATCGAAACATTCCTGCTCAGTTCCGGCGTGAAGATTAATGCCGGGCAGTTAGTCCGGTTACTCAATATCCCGGTTCAGCGGGCAACGGAGCTTCACGGCTGCGAAACAGGTAAGCACCATGCCGACACTATCAAAGTGAACTGCCGTTCTCACTATGGCGCAGCGGGACGCGGGTGGATCGCCTGGCTTTCCGACCACAAAGAGGACGCGAAAACGGCTTACCGTGACGCACAAAAGCGGTGGAGCAAACTGATCCCGGATAATTACGGGGAGCAGGTTCACCGGGCAAGTGACCGTTTTGCGGCGGTTGAGGCCGCGTTACTGACCGGACGGGTGATCACCGGCTGGCGCGAGCAGGACTGCCGGGATGCGGTTCAGGCGGTATTCAATGTCTGGCTGGCAGAGTTCGGCACCGGCAACAAAGAAATTGAGCAGATAATCGGACAGGCGGAGGCATTCCTCAACGCGCACGGACTGAGCCGGTTTGCACCGTTGCCGTATGACTGCCGGGACATGCCAATCCGGGATCTGGCCGGGTACAGAAAGAAAGGGGATCACGACAATGACCCGATTATCTTTTACACCTTCCCGGCGGCGTTTGAAAAGGAAATTGCACAGGGGTTTAACTATAAGCAATTTGCGGACGTGCTGAAAACTGCGGGGATGTTAACACCACCGGCCAGTGGCAGAGGCTATCAGCGGAAAAGCCCGAGAATAGACGGGCGGCAGATTAACGTTTATGTGCTGCGGTTTATGCCGGAAACCTCAGACCCGGAGGATGAAAGTTAATTTAATATTAATAAATGACATCTAAAAGTATCACCGGAGTGTATTCAGATAAAAAACGCGATAAGTAAAAAACCGTGTTTTAGTGTTGGTTCAGTTGGTTCATTTAATAAGGTATATTGATTTATAAGGAAAATAGTCTGTTTTCTGAACCAACACTGAACCAACAAAGGGCTGTTTTGAACCAACAAACAGGTATTTTGAACCAACACTGAAAATCAGCCGCTTCCCCTCTGGCTGGCAGTGACCGGAAAGAATGTTGGTTCAGTGTCGGAGTATGTTGGTTCAATCGGGGGCAATGTTGGTTCAGTATTTTGAAATAAATCATTTAAAAACAATCATTTTTACAAATTGAACCAACTGAACCGACTGAACCGACACCTGATCGCGTATTTATATAAAAAAATAAAACGGGAGTAACGAAAGTGAGCAGAGAAATTCTCATCCTAAAGAAAAGTAACAAAACGATAACAATTCAGGCCGATACCAGCATACCAAAAAGCGCACCGGGTAAAACGCAGCAGGAAGCCCCACAGCAGCCGCAGAAGAAAAACAGGGCAGAGGCTTCCGCGAAGAGCAGAAATGGCCTGAATGACATATGTGGAGGTGTTATTAACAACAAGTCACAGTCAAGTAACTGTACTATACAGCGCTGGTGAAAATGGCTGGATTAAACTTCAGTATGTTGCCGCAGGAAAGGGAACTGATGTGGAGGCAATATATAAATCTGCCGGTAGCAGAGAGAGTCATCGTGTTGATGTAAATCACCTGATGATGTTAAAACGCAGGATGTCTGTCAGGACTGAGTCCGGACATAAAAAGTGTCTGGTGTTAAGAGGGTGCCTTGGTTACAGCAGATTTGTTGGAGCAGCGTGGTAACATGCAGACAGAATTACGGATAATGAGGTGAGTGATATGGATATTATTATTCAACAAATTCAGGCAGGTACTACACAGCTGTACTGATTTTAATATGTATCTGAAATATTATAAACCACGTTAATCCGTTTGGAATAATTGTCCGGGAAATTAAAACGAACGTTACCCTAATCATTTTGCAGACATATATTCAGACAGAAGCCAAGTTTATTATACTCACATTTGATTTTTTTAATCTTTTACCTTTGGTAAATAAAAAAAATCCCGATATTTAATATGTAGGTATTAGTTAATAACACATATTGTTAACGGGTGGTTAATTTGAAGATATCAAATGTAATTATAGGTTTTTTTTTAATAGTGTTTATTGTTGTTTCTTCATCGGCAGCTGGATTCTACTATTCACTTAAGATATTCAATGAACATAAAAATGATTTAACGCAGGTCAGGAGAGCTGATAGTTATGTCCAGTCTTCTGCTGGCCATCTTAAACAGGCCCGTATTGATTTAGCCAGGGCTGCGATTAATTTTTATAGCGGGGATGTAAATAAAGGTGGTGAAATATTAAAATTAGTCGATAGTAGTATGCTTTTATCAAAAAAAGAATGGGAAAAAGGAGAAGGGGTGGAGAGTCCCTTCGCGACTGATATTGTTGCTGACATGGAGAAGACATATCATATATATTATGATTCAGTAGATTATAATGTGAATCTTCTTAAAAAAGGAATGGTAAATGAATACCTGAGTAGTAATATTGGCGATAATATCAATAAATTTAATATGGCTTATAATAAATATACTGACTCTGTTAATTCTTATGAAATTGATGTTGAGAGTGAAGCTGAAAGATTAATTAACACTGTATTCTATTCAATTGTATTTTTTGTTTTATCATTTTTACTAATGATTTCTCTGATGTCATTATTTTTTAAGAAAAAAATGGTTATGCCACTTGAAGGTATCATTGCTAACTTAAGCGAGATTTCTGATGGTAATCTTTGTGGCGAAATTGAAAGAAATGGATATCAGGAAATTAAATTACTTTCTGATGCTTTGTTTAATATGCAGAATCAATTATCAGAGATAGTTGGGGAAATTCGCACCGGAGCTGATTCTATGTATTCTGGTTTAAGTGAAATAGCATCAGGAAATAATGATCTGTCCTCCCGGACAGAGCAACAGGCGGCAGCACTGGAAGAGACTGCAGCAAGTATGGAAGAGCTTACATCCACAGTAAGATTAAATGCTGAAAATGCTAACCGGGCCAGTCAGTTATCGGTGAATGCATCTGAGATTGCCGGAAGAGGCAGTGAAGCGGTCGTCAGTGTTGTGCAAACGATGAATGAGATTGCCGAGAGTTCGGGAAAAATAGCGGATATTACCGGCGTTATTGATGGTATCGCTTTTCAGACAAATATACTTGCACTTAATGCCGCAGTTGAAGCTGCCCGGGCGGGTGAACAGGGGCGGGGATTTGCCGTGGTTGCGGCAGAAGTCCGTAATCTGGCTCAGCGAAGTGCTCAGGCCGCAAAAGAGATTAAAAACCTCATAGAGGACTCGGCAGAACGGGTCAGTTCCGGATTTAAACAAGCTGAAAACGCCGGAAAAACAATGAATGAAATTGTTAATGCAGTCACTAAAGTAACAGATATTATGGGTGAAATAGCTATTTCTTCAGAGGAGCAAAGCCGGGGTATTGAGCAGGTCGGTTTAGCGGTATCTGAAATGGATACGGTTACTCAGCAGAATGCGGCATTGGTTCAGGAATCAGCGGCAGCTGCAGCAGCTCTTGAAGAGCAGGCAGGAAAGCTTGCTGATGTTGTCGCCGTTTTTCACATACAGGGAGTGTTAACCGGCAGAACCCGTGAGTTTGCAGGGGATAGCACAGACCAGGATTCGGTACCGGGAAAGAGGGTTGCGACTGACTTTCCGCATACTGAACCGGTATCATTTTGATGGGTAACCTAAATAGCTGTTGGTAAATATTGTTTTTTCAGGCGGACATGAAACATATTGCTGGCCTGTTTCATGCCTGCCTGTAGCCATTCAGTCACTGTTGTCTGTCAGTATATATTAAGAATAACGCACTAAACCTGGACCAGATAACGATTAACATTATACAGGGACTAATGCGGCTGTATGTGCAGTAACAGTTCATCAAGCCGTGTAATCACTGATGTACTGGCTTGTTCCATATTTGTTAAGCTAATGTTCATTTGTTCATCATCTCCTGAACGGAATGCCTGCAGAGCTTCCTGACCGGAACTATGCACGTTTTCATGGGGTATTTCGAGGTCAGAAAAACAGCTGAGGTGTGAAAATTTACGTCCTTCGTCACCATAAAACCATTTCCCTAAACGACAATCGGTGTGACTGTTAACTTCGGAGGTTTCATCCCGGTTAAAAATTAACTCATAAACTTTAATCTTCCAGATAACATGATCTAATTTCACAGTATTAAGAAACTGCTGGGTAGCAATAAAACAAATAATTTCCTGCATATGAGCAGAAAGTTCAATAGTTTGCTGTAACATCATGCAGGCCTGTTCTGTCGCGGCACGAATATCATTAATCGACTGATAATTTTTCTCCGCACTGGTACTGATGCTTTTTGCATGCTGATTAATATTCAGTGTCAGTGCAGTAATGTTCTTTGCCTGAAATTGAATCCCTGACGATAATTGTTTAATTTCTTTTGCAATAACGGAAAATCCGGCACCTATTCCACCGGCATGAGCCGATTCAATGGCAGAATTTATTGCCAGGAAATTTGTTTGCCGCGACAGATTATTAATTTCATCAATATTATTATTTATACCGCTGAGCACAGACATAAGATCGTCAATGCAGTGTATGTTTTCACCAGTATGTTGCTCAATCAGACAGACTAATTCAGACAACTGATTCATCTCTTTCCTGATATGCTCGTTTCTTTGATTAAGTTCATCAACAGTGACTAATTCCTTCATCAGGCGCTGGCTGGAATTCAGCAATGAATCACGAATGATTTCTATTGCACTGATACCGGAAATAAAATGATGACATAACAATTTATCATATGTTTTCTCAGCTATATTAAATTTTAATGTTTCTGAGATTGTTTTATTTGATGCCAGGTCTGTTGTTTTTTGTTGATGGATTTTTTTATGCTTACTTTTAAACCACCGCTTAAGTTTCTTATGCATTATATAAAGCCTTTTTTTCATAATTACGGTTATCAGTTAATCTGAACGTTACAATGCCATCTTAAATGAGCAATGAGGAGCAGGGATTGTTATGTAAAAATAAAATATCGGAGTGGTCTTTATCTTAAGGAATACGCTTGTATTAAAATTGGTGATTACAATATTACTGTGTTGCAACAGATAAAATTGTGGCAGCGGCGGACAGGCAGGGCAGCAGCAGAAAAAAATCTGCTGCTGTCCTGTTTTTAGTTCACATTGCGCCGATGATCATTCAAATTAAAGTCTGCATGGCGATTATGTGAATAGCTTATTGAAATCATCATGATTTACTTTAAAATACGGCATTGAAAACGATAGATTTCCGAGTGATTATCATATTTAAAAATAGAATAAAGTAACTATTTTTGTTCTGGTTTCTAATATCGCAATTCATCAGCATGATTTTAATTGTTCTGGTTATTTCAAAGTTAAAACACACATGAAATAACCTAAGGTATCACCTGGGGTATCCCATGATGAATGGCGTCCTTCATTTGGATGCCAGGAGTTATATAATTTCCCACTGCTAGGCAGAGCTGAGCCATAAACGCCATCCACCAAACCTGTATTAGAGTAATTCAGTAATGGCCCCCAGAATTCAACTATCTCACCATCAGGGGAACGAACACCTCGGGTTGAATTTTCAAAACGTCCATTCATTTGGTTTCTACATTTGTAGTTTATTTGGTGAAATGTTTGGTCATGCCTTGAGCCTTCATTGATCATCCACTTAAATAAATCAAATTTAAATGTGATAGGAGGCCTGGTGTTATACTTAGGCGTTGCTGTGATTGTCACTATTTGTCTGGTTTCAGGCTGTTCGTGAAAAGTAACCACACCATTATTAACGGTTAACCAGTTTGCTGAGGCTTCCCATTGATAATCGTGGCTAGTCCCTTTTCTGGGAATGAGTTCAAAAGTGGCGTTTATAAAACCTGCGTCCATCCTGGTAGCTGAATGTTCAAAATCAGCCCCATTAACTCGAATCGCTTTAAATGTTTCGGCTTTAATTTGATATCGAGAAGAAACTATCGCTGATGACCATCCTGTAAATAATAATGATGCAGCTAAATTATCACCCGGAGTGGTGGCTTGATAGGTTCGGTGATATGTACCATTTTTATCATCTTGCCAGGATGTATCTGTGCCTGCTATCGCCCCCCGTACTGTTACCGTTTCTTCTGTCAACAATTCAGCATATCCAATTAAAGGTTTACCTTGTTGATTTTTCAAAGTAACCGTCACTGTTATCTCATCTCCCGTCATATAGATGCTATTATCTACTTTAATCGCTGATTGGGTTTTTATTGGGTCATCAGGTGTCACTGTAAACCCGGCTTCAAAAGAATCGAGGAGGCCACCGTAGACAGCATAACGCCCCGGAATTGTACCGGTCAGATATCCGGTATAAGTCCCGTCCCCGTTATCCGTCACCGGGGTCAGGGTAACGCCTTCCGGATCAACCGATAAATTCGAAGAGACTCTGAGTTCAATACCTCTCGTTACGCCGGGCACGTTGTTGCCATGCTTATCAACTAATGTTTGTAACACCGTGGCTTTTGTTAACCCGTCACCTTTGAAGCTATCCGGTATTACTGCCAGTGTACTCGGAATATCATTCTGTCCGTTATAGATATATTCCGGGTAACTTGGTTTCAGTGTGATAAGCGTGTTTAATGGCGTGGCGTCGGCATTATCGTATTGTGGTATTACCGTGTATATATCCGGTGCATGCTCCTCATTAAAACGCATTGTGGCCGTATACATACCCGGAGCACTTTCCGTGACATTATCAATAAAGACGTCAGTATTAATATTGAGACTGGTGCTTTGGCTGCTCTTAACCTTAAACGTAATGCGCTCAGATGCCCCGGATATCGTGTTTCCGTAATCATCTGTGGCTGTCAGATACAGTTGTGTTTCCGTGTCACCATCCATATATCTGTCAGAGCCGATAAGCAGATTTTTATCTGCAGTGAATTCTGATTTTTCTCCCGATAATAATCCGGCAGTAATGGCATAGGTGCCGGAGGAGACAGGGGTATTCCAGGTGCTGAGTCTGAGGACGGCGGTCAGCCCGGTACCGGCGGTGGCGGCGGTGTAGGTTGCCTGATACACCCCGCTGTTACCGGTCTCGGTCCACGGACCGGCAGCTGAATGTTCCGCGTTCGGTACCGAGACGCTGTCCGCCAGGGAGGCAGCCTCACCGGAGACGGCATTTCCGTGTTCATCCTTCAGTGTGACCGTCACCCGGATATCCTCACCGGCGGTGTAGGTTGTGTTATCCACGGTAATACGGGCCTGTCCTTCCGCCGCATCCCCGGCAGTAATGGCATAGGTGCCGGAGGAGACAGGGGTATTCCAGGTGCTGAGTCTGAGGACGGCGGTCAGCCCGGTACCGGCGGTGGCGGCGGTGTAGGTTGCCTGATACACCCCGCTGTTACCGGTCTCGGTCCACGGACCGGCAGCTGAATGTTCCGCGTTCGGTACCGAGACGCTGTCCGCCAGGGAGGCAGCCTCACCGGAGACGGCATTCCCGTGTTCATCTTTCAGTGTGACCGTCACCCGGATATCCTCACCGGCGGTGTAGGTTGTGTTATCCACGGTAATACGGGCCTGTCCTTCCGCCGCATCCCCGGCAGTAATGGCATAGGTGCCGGAGGAGACAGGGGTATTCCAGGTGCTGAGTCTGAGGACGGCGGTCAGCCCGGTACCGGCGGTGGCGGCGGTGTAGGTTGCCTGATACACCCCGCTGTTACCGGTCTCGGTCCACGGACCGGCAGCTGAATGTTCCGCGTTCGGTACCGAGACGCTGTCCGCCAGGGAGGCAGCCTCACCGGAGACGGCATTCCCGTGTTCATCTTTCAGTGTGACCGTCACCCGGATATCCTCACCGGCGGTGTAGGTTGTGTTATCCACGGTAATACGGGCCTGTCCTTCCGCCGCATCCCCGGCAGTAATGGCATAGGTGCCGGAGGAGACAGGGGTATTCCAGGTGCTGAGTCTGAGGACGGCGGTCAGCCCGGTACCGGCGGTGGCGGCGGTGTAGGTTGCCTGATACACCCCGCTGTTACCGGTCTCGGTCCACGGACCGGCAGCTGAATGTTCCGCGTTCGGTACCGAGACGCTGTCCGCCAGGGAGGCAGCCTCACCGGAGACGGCATTCCCGTGTTCATCTTTCAGTGTGACCGTCACCCGGATATCCTCACCGGCGGTGTAGGTTGTGTTATCCACGGTAATACGGGCCTGTCCTTCCGCCGCATCCCCGGCAGTAATGGCATAGGTGCCGGAGGAGACAGGGGTATTCCAGGTGCTGAGTCTGAGGACGGCGGTCAGCCCGGTACCGGCGGTGGCGGCGGTGTAGGTTGCCTGATACACCCCGCTGTTACCGGTCTCGGTCCACGGACCGGCAGCTGAATGTTCCGCGTTCGGTACCGAGACGCTGTCCGCCAGGGAGGCAGCCTCACCGGAGACGGCATTCCCGTGTTCATCTTTCAGTGTGACCGTCACCCGGATATCCTCACCGGCGGTGTAGGTTGTGTTATCCACGGTAATACCGGAATGCCCTTCCGCCGGCACGTCAGCGATAAATTCCGATGTTACCTGTCTGGTATTGATATTGCTGTTCACTGTTAATACAGACTGACCCGCAGTGGTACTGGTGAACGGGATAGTGACCTGACCCAGCTCATCTGTTATCAGCTGCGCGGCATCTATAACCGCACCGTTTGTGACATCCGCTGTCAGCGTCAGACCTTCTGCCGGATTATCAAACTGATCAGTGATTGTTGCCACAGCAATGTTTTTTGACTGACCATCAGCCACGGCTTTGTTATTGATTAACTCGAGGGTTTTTATTTTTGCGGAACTGATATCCGCAATATAAGTGATCGTTTCGCTGCGGCTGTTACCGTTGCGCATCCCGGCTTTCAGCAATCCTTTACCGGCGGATTTGCTGATGATTTTCACGGTTGCCGTGCCGTCAGGACCAGAGTTCACGGTCAGGGTCTGACCGTTGTTGCCGTCCGCGTCATAAATGGTGACACCTTCCGGATTTTTCAGGCCGGAAAAACTGAAGGTGACGGCTTTATCCGGCAGAACTTCACCTTTATCATTCTGTAACAGCGCAACGGCAGTAAACTGGTCGCTGTTATTCGCCACCAGTGACTGGTTCGGCGTGACAGTCAGCTGAGTGACGGTTTCCGCAGACGGGATCACATTTACCCACATTTCTGCGGTATTGGACGGGTTGCCCTCATTATCCTCTCCGACAGCGGTCACACGGTAGCCCTGAGGTTCCCCGCTGCGGTCAGCAAAAATATAGGGTGGCAGGGTAATATCTGCCGTGGTCAGGCCGGTTTGTTTGATCTCACCGCCGTTTGCCAGCAATTCAGGTGCGGACCAGCGCAGTGATTTCAGGCCGTATTTAGCTTTCAGCACACTGACCGTCACCGGCTGCGTCTGTGACGCTTCACCGCGCAGTGACGGCGGCAGGGCGATCCGCAGCAGTTCCTGCTTCCGGTACTGCATCACAATATTGTAATTTCTGTCGACGAAATCGTAACGGTTACCCGCCAGGTTACGCATAAGGTCAACATTACCGGTATCCGTCTGCTGTGATAACGGCACGCCGAAACGGTAGGAAAGCTCCATACCGACCCGGCTGTCATTGGAATCACCGCGGGATGTCTGACCTTTAAAGGTGATCAGCGGGAACGGGGTGTAACTGAGCCCGAGGGTGGAAACCGACGGGTTACTTTTCAGTTCACCGGAAGCGGTGGTACCGGCCAGGCTGATGCCGTCACCGAAGTACTGTTCATATTTTGCAAATGCGCCTAACTGCGGATAATCAGGCAGATAGCCCTCCGCACGGATATCAAACCCGTTCGCCGGGCGTTCGTCGTAATCGCGCATTTCATGCAGTGATGACTGATGCCAGTCTGTTACCCTGAAGTAGCCGTTAGCCGCAAGCTTCAGGTAGTTGGCCCATAATTCACCGCCGACACCGACCCGCGAGTTACTGCCGGTGATATCATAGTCATAAAAGCTGTTCACACCCCACATCCAGCCGTCTTCATACTGACGATAGCCCAGACCGAGGTTGGTGGTGGTCCGTTCATCGTTGGCACGAAGGCCGACCTGTGAGAATAACAGGCTGTCCGGGTTATCGATTAACGGGACCAATACATCCGCATCACCGGTTTTGTTGCTGCCGAACTGAATGCGGGCATGACCCACCTGGTTCAGCCAGTCGTTCACCTGCTGGTTGAGCAGGTTTTCACCGATACTGCGGGCATATCCGACAGTACTGTCTGTTACATTATCAGCAGACAGCAGTTGCCCCGCCTGTGATATTCCCTGCGCCATCCGTGTTTCCGGCGGAACACCGTTTTCTTCCGCTGTATCGGCCAGACCTAAAGAAGGCAGTGTACTGAACAGATTATCCTGATGAATAGTATTATCACGGGAAACGTCCTGTATTGTATCAGCTGAGGGGTGGTTCTGTGCGCCGGAATAGATTGCAGGCGATGTATCGTCTGCAGCTGTTTGTTTTACCTCCGGTTGTTCCGGTGATACAGGGTTCCCGTGGCTGAGAAGCGTATTCATACCGGCGATTGTACTGCTCATGTCATCATGAATACTGATGTCACGGTGCTCTCCTGCCTGTACTGCGGAGGTAAATGAAATAAAAACGGGCAAACACAACTGGGTGAAAAGTAAAATATACGCAGTTACCCGCCGCCATACAGAATGCTGCAGGCAGTGTGATGTTAATAAAGGCATAATAGTTACCCTGAAGAGGGGATTTCCCGCCGCCATAAACCGGCGGGAAAACAGAACCGAATGGAATAAACGGTAAGCAGACTGATTATCGTCGTACCGGTTGTGATATTCAGATATCAGACAGTGACTTCAGCCGGTCTTTAACGCCCTGATAGCTGGCGTATTGCACTTTGGCACATAAAGTATCCAGTTTCTTATTCAGGGTCATGGTCAGTAACTCTTTTGAGTCTTTATCCATAATTTCTTTATTGACACTCAGAAATGTATAATTTTGATTTATTTTTGCATAATCCGCTGAATATTCAGTAAATTGTGTCTGATTCATTCCCTTCAGAAAATTAAATCCGTCCACACAGGCATTTCTGGAAGAGGCAATAACAATCCCCTGAGAAAGCGTTTGTTTATCCCGGACATAGTCCTGTGCAGTCTGATTATCGTTGCTGACCGGTGTTGCGGTCGTTTCCGTTTTACGGGCTGGTGTTGTATTTTTTTTCGGAATAACCGTTTGGCATCCGGAGAGAAACAGAGAAGAAACAATGATCGGGAAAATATATTTTTTCATTATTAAATAACCATTAAGCGTATTATGATTTATAAAAGGTAATGCCAGCTGCGGAGACCTGTCACCTGTATTCGTAACAAAAAAAGATTGCAGCATTCCGGGTGAACGGGTGGTTATTCCGTCTGTAATTTAAATATATAGTTTTTATGACATGACTTTTTTCGGAATAAACCGGATGCCAACCTGATTTCCGGCCGGATAATCAGTGCGGTATCGTGAATATACGAATTTTTTCGGTTGTTATTTTTTTATTACATTACGGATGAAAACCTCCGTGCCAGGTAAATAAATTTAATAAATTAGAAATGTTTTTCGCTGCCTTTTCCAATCGTTTAAAACGATCGAAAAAGCAAATCACGATAGCTTTTAACTATCAATATCAATATATTTGATCGGTATTGACAATTACAAGCACCCATTAACCTTTTAATTCAAGTGGTTATTTTATTTCGTGTCGCGAATTAATTTATATTCATAAATTGTGTAAAAACATGATGTTACAATATAGAATGTCAATTCTAATTGAGGTGCGTACCTGGCTGGGCATATTGTCATTCATATGTTAATAAATGTTTGGTGAGGTGTTATCGGGCACCTTCCGTAAAATACGCTGATATGACCCCCGATAGCTAAACTATACAGGGGTCAGTAACATATTAGCTGAGCGGAGGACTTCAGTTCATTGTTCAGCCATTTACAGACGTATCACCGGCAGAGGGTAAGTGCGTGATGAGTGTTTAATATATTGCGTCACCGTATTTTTCAGTGAATAAATAAAAATTTTCAACGTTGTTCAGGATGGATTAATTGTGTTTTTGCAGATAAAAGAATAAAAAACAGCCCTGAACCTTGAGGAACAGGGCTGAAAAGGTAAATCAGAGGTCGTTCGCTTTTAAATAGATAAATAATCGACAGATGATTGTGTCTGGTGTCAGAGCAATCACCGCCATAATAACGAACAAAACTTCAATGAAAGTTAAATGACCTTATAAGTGCAATAGTTTTTTAACACTCCCGGTATCCGGGCTTTGTAAAAAGTGCAAAAAATATCAATTTATCGGAGTCGTATCTCCGTGGCAAACTGATAAAACCAGGATCTTATCCTGATAGGATTTTATTCCGTGCAATGGTTGCATAAAAATCTCTATGGAATTAAAAGCCGAATTTAATTTTTATTTATCAGGTAATTAGTTTTTGTATTACTGGATTTTTGCCGGGGAAGTGATTCAGAAGGAAAAGAATGACCGGAGAGATTGCGGGAAGATAGATATCCCGGGTTAAATGTGTCGCAGCCCGTTTTGCTATGCAGGCCCCCTTCAGCAGCCGAAGAAGAAAACAGGGCAGAGGCCTATAAGAAGAAGCAAAAACACCTTACAAACCGGATAGTGCAGCACTGGCCTGTATTCACCTTACAGGTAGCCAGACCGCTGGCAATCGGTATACGGGAACAGATGATTGCGGATGCTGAGGCGCGGGGGTTGGATATTACCGTTTCACACATCAAACAGGGGCTGTATGACTACATTAACCGCAGGCTGTATCTGAAAACCCTTACTCTGGGCGGCAGTCGTTTTGATATGACCGGACAGCCAAACGGCGAGATAACACCGGAACAGCAGCAGGACGCACAGCGGAAGCTGGGTAAGTGGGACAGCGGCAAAAACCGCCAGTCAGAGAGTGAGGTGAGCCAGTGATAAAGGACACCAAAGCGGCAATACTGGAAGATGCCGGGCTGAATTACAGAGCAGCGCAGCGGTGGCTGGAGGTGTTTGACCGTTGTGAGGATGAACAGGGGATGCAATTACGCAATAAAACAGCGTGAAAGATGCCTTACTCTGGCAGGCAATCCGGCAGAAGCAAAAGCGCGGCGCAAGCGGGAATACAAAGCCCGCCACCGCCTGTAGTAATAATGGAGGCAGATCATGCAGAAAAGCACAAAGAAACAGACGAACCGCTACTTTAACGGTACACCGACAACACGCCTGATAGTCACCTGTGAGCAGTCTGTCATTGACGCGGTAGATAGTCACATTAAGCGCAGCAGGTACATGCGGGGCAACCGTGCAGAGTTTGTCAGACAGGCTATCATTGAGAAGCTGGGGCGTGAACTTTGATGATTTAGACACCAGTACGCGCACGAGGCTGGCAGCTTTGATGATTTTCGGGCACCGTAGGAAGCCCGTGAAAGCGGGCTGAATAGCGACAAATACAGACGGTAAATCTTAGCAAATCTTAACTAAAATTGGGTTTTGAGAGGCTGTGACGATTATCAGGGCGATATTAATGATTTCTCTGTATGAAAATCATACGATATCCTGCTGACCAAAGAGAGATATAATGACTTTCCTGACTGAATTTCACTTATGGGTTAATATTCTTACGTGATAATAACTAACCCAGAGATAATACAATGTCAGGAAACAGACCCAATATATTCGGAAAAGCAATGGCGATTGATGGTGACAAAACCACAACAGGAGCCACCTGTATCGGTTCGTCAAGCATGATAAAATACAAAGGAATGCCAAGCCTACTGGTCGACGATCCCACCACCACCTGCCCGCAATGCAAACAGACCGGCACGATAGCGACCGGAGACAGCCGGATGATGAATAACGGCAAGGCACAGGCCGTTGACGGTTCAATCGTTCAGTGCGGCTGTCCTTACGGCTCCAATACCGTTATTGCCTCGGAACCATCATTAGCAGCCAGATCCGAGGGGTTCATCTCAACTGTTTCTGAGGGGATTACTTCATTCACCGCAGGTATGTCCGCCGCAATGCAGAGTACCGCATCATGGCAGCAGCTGATTCCGCCACAGGATATCACTGATACGCCAGTGACCCGCTACATAGTGACCATATATACCGCAGCCCCTGGCACCCCATTAAATAACGATAAAACCGGACAACCATTATTTAATGATGATGGCGAAAGAGCGAACTCCCTCGCAGGGCATATGTGGATAGGCATAAAACAAATAGAAAATAACAATCCCGGCACAGAAACCACGTATGGATTTGGCCCGACTGAACACGGAAAGTGGGGAGATGGACAGGTTGTCACAACCGATAACGTTGTTTATGAAAAACCGTATTACAGCCGGACACTGGAAGTCACCGAAGGTCAGTATCAAAAACTACAGGAATTTGGTGATTTAGCCGTCAGCGGAGACTCGCGCTATTTCGATTTGAAATATAACGGAGCCAATAACAGTTGTATCGACTTTGCCAATTTAGCGTTACGGTTTGCGGGTTTAAACCCTGCCGTTGTGCCGAAAGACGATATTTCAACGACAGGGATCCCTTACACTAATCCGAAAAAATTCGAAGGTACGCTGCGGGTTCTCCGGAATATCCCTGCGATAAAGATGATCCCCGCACCGTTTCCTGATAGTGAATTAAATGAAGAAAAAAATAATGAAATGCCGGAAAGAACCGCTGTTCAATGGCTCTTGTTATCACAGAAAGATGACGTGCCGCAGAAAAACGATGATGTAATTATCGCCAAACGCTAATACGGAGAGCCACTGAATGGCGGTGTATTGCCGCCATTCAGGTAATCTATCTATAAACAGATGTTTCTATTTTTATAAAGTAATCAAAGCCATCTTTATTTAGCTCCGGCCAGTCACCTAATACCGTAACGCTCAGTCTATACTGTCCGTAATTTCTCGGAATACTTAGCAACAGGAAGTTTCGGTACAATTGCACATTGTTATATAACTGCGTTTCCTCAGTCACCCGTGTTTCAGTTAAATCAGGATTAATTTTATATAATGCCATTTTCAGCAGCGGTGTATCGGGTTGCAGTTCGACAAGCCCTTCCTTTGTAAAAATCTTATAACTATAAAAGTCACCATCGCCATATTGCGCCCGCTTGATATCAAGCCATGCACCAATTGTGGGTTCATTCATCGGAAACAGATACAGTAGTTTGTATTTCGGCATAGGTGTTACCCAGAAAGTAAAATCAACCGTTGCCCCCTGTTTGTATAGCTCAATCGGCATACTAACGGGTTTCCCCGGCATTACTTTTGGCGATAAAAAGAAATAAGGGTCATCGGTCTGAGGTTTCATCCAGCAATAGAGCCAAGAACCTGCAACGCCGAGCAATATCCCGATAAGTAATACGATTTTTTTCACAAAAAAATCCTTATAGTCTTTGTTTTAGCTGTTCATTTTTGAATGTTGATCATTTCCGATATTAGTACCACAACATGTATTTTCAGACTAATGTTAAATCAGTCATTGTTAAATAACTGAGTAATAATTAGAAAGGCATTGAAGCACCAATAAAAACATCATTATTTAAAAATGTTATTCTTCCTGACATTTCGATATAGATATTAATATTTACTAACTTTCCGGATGATGAGGGCTGATAAGGTAAATCCGTCCGCAGATCCCCGCCGCACCTTAAAAAATCTATAAATGTTTCTGGTTCGCATGTATCGGTATTGTGCGCAAAGTGCGGGCAGGTGCGAACCATCACAAAGCCTTTATCTGTAAGGCACGAAGCAGGATTGCGCATTATTTTGATGTAGAGAAATGTCGAGGTGAAACTGTGCAAAACGAAACCCGTAAACTGCACACTGCGAACCAAGTGCGAACCTCGGTCAAAGCCTTGTGTCACAAGGTCTGACGTGATTTTTGCGCAAATGCCGATGTATAGAAATGTTAAGGTCAGATTGCGAATTGCGGGCGCACTGCGCAAAGTGCTAACCACCCTGAACGTCAGTGTTCATGCGGATTTGACGATTATTGCGCACGTTTTGATATATAGATTTATTGAGGTCAACTGCGCAATTACGGCGGAAAACCGCGCTTAAAACTGCGAATTGCGCACCACTCTGCGCAAAGTGCGAACTGAATGCGAACCTCTTACAGGCCTTGTAACACAAGGGATTAAAGAGAATTAGATTCGGCAGCATGCGCAAAAAAATGCTAAGATTTGCTAAGGTTCTGCGCAGTTAAAAAGCCAAGAATTACAGGGGTAATTAAACGTTGAGCTTCCCGGCAATATCCTTGTGCCGCTTCCATGCTGAATAGATATCCTTGTCCCACGCTTTACCGGCCTTTGTCTGATAGCCAGCCTCATTAATCCGCTCAGCGATAATGCGCCCGTTATCGATCCCTTCAGACAGCACCTGATTTACCACAGCTACGATAACCGGTTCATTGTAGGCATGAGGCGGGATATCGGCTTTACCTGCTATCAGGGAAGCGGCGGCGGATTCCAGTCTTTCCACCAGCGTCAACATACGGGCATCAGGGTTTCCCTCTGGATGGTTCAGCTTTTCTTTAATGGCTGAGACTATCCATGATGTTTTATCGCTGCCGGAAGCCGCTACAGCGTCATTAAACACTGTCTGGAGTTCGGCGGGGAGACGAAAGGCGACAAGGTTAGAATTGCTCATGATGAAAGTCATTTTACTGGTATATGCTGGATATTATACCAGTGTATAACGCTGTTATACAGTTCAGATAGTAAACTGCTATCAATCTAACTCATTGTTAAAAAAGCAAAGCTCAGATTTGCGCTTTGTACCGTTGTGGTTATCCCAATAGTCGGAAAGGGAGACAGTTGTAATCTGTATCCGGTACAGAAAAGCACAGATTTGTTGTTTTGGTTTCGGGATTGATAGCAAAGGATTACCCGCCAGAGGAAAGCCCTCAGACGTTTACAAATGTTAACTTTTAAACCGGATGCCTGAGAGTGCTGATGTTGACAAATGTTGACATCGGAACTTGTCAAAACGTGATATCAAGAAACTCGGATGTTGTGAAATGTTGTGGTTAAAAGCTGTCACCAGAACCGGATAAAACCAGACATCGAACAGCCGCCGGATGTGGATCAGCCAGGCGTGATTACAGGTTTTATCATCATTGGTACGCAGACTGGTACGCACCGGAATAGCCTGTATGATCCTGCGTACCGGACAATCACCGGACAGAACACCAGCTTATGCCACGCTATCCGCAGCCGGTATCAGGACAATGACCGTACAGGAGGCTCCGGTATCGGTGGCTCATGCCAGAATGCTAAATCACACTCTGGATAAATATCAGCACGTTAAGCCATATCACCCAGCGCGGGACAAAGTGACGGCCTCGGTGAACGGTAAGGTTACGGTAAGGATTTACATGCGGGATTATCCCGTATCGTCGTTGGTCATTGATTCAGTGACCAATGGCAGAAGTGATTCCGGTTTTATGCCGGAAACAAGCGTTATCAATGCGTTATACTATCCGCAATTTCAGCAACCAGCAGGTGATCCATGCGCTCATATCGAAAAGCAAAACCCATCACAGCGACAGTCACTGGTACTGTCACGAAACAGCCTCAGCGGGTCAGGACGGCAACCGGGAAAGTAATGGCAACAATGGTCATTCAGCCAGAGAGTGAACGCCGTAGCCCCTATCCGCTGAAGCTGGTGGCATTTGATATTAACGCGCTGGAACTGATGGCCTGCCAGAAAGGAAGCCGCGTTATTGCCACTGGTCGGCATGAATGGTTTAACGGGTATCAGCTCACCGGGGCGCAGATAGTTACCTGTTAGTAAAAGTTAGTATTGCCAGATTTGAAATCGGGAAATTCAAAGGTGGAAATGACATCTTTAAACCAACCCGATATTATCGGATGAGCCTCTGAACTAACCCTCGTAAATATGGTAAGTTAGTAACTGAAACTCTTAAAGAGATCTGGTTCAACAGAGGCAGTGGAAAATGACGGTAAGGTTACGGTAAGGATTCTGTCTGGACGGTAAATCCACCAGCGGGCACAAATCAGTCAATCCGATGTTACACTCCGATTTAGCGTGTACCCAAGGGTGTACCCCTAGAAAACATTGAATAGCCATAACCCAGTAACCACAAGCCTTTTAGCCACCTACTCAATGAATAGATTCAACATTGAGTAACGCTTTACCAGTGGTCAAGGATGGACGCAAAGCCATTATAAATCATTAGATTATGAAGAAATGACACTCATGACATCCATTGCGGACCTACTAGGTTTGGGTAGTTATGGGCAGTAGGTTGGGGAGTATTTTCTCGCTATAGTTTGTTTAGCGAGATTGTACTCCCCCATTTTTTGAGGTCGGAAAATGGGCAATTTGCATGACTGTAGCAGTCAACTAAAACTGGCCACGGTTTTAGCGTTTTTTCGATTGTATGAGCAGCTTCACTGAAGCTGGTGTAGCCGGTCACCGGCACCCACTCGTTTTTCAGGCTCCTGAAGAAGCGCTCCATCGGACCGTTATCCCGGCAGTTTCCGCGCAAACAGATCGAGTACCACAGCAAGGTAATGGGATCAGACACTATCTGACGTGAGCCTGATAGATTAATTTTCAGAATTTAAAAGAGTGAAAACAAGATGACACATAAGCCAGAAGTGATGGGCGGGGAAAGCCTGGATATTGCCGCTCAGCGTCGTGATGAACTAAAACAACTTTTCCCCGGTGTGTTTACCGAAACGAAAGATGCTGACGGCAATGTCGTGTCATCCATTGACTTTGAACGCCTTAAGGCCGAGTTGGGGACGTTCTCAGATATCTATGAGGGACGACGCGAGCGTTATGGAATGGAATGGCCGGGTAAACGCGACTGTATGAAAATGATTCAGGAGCCAAGCCGTGCAACCTTAAAGCCCTGTCCGGACGAGTCTGCAGACTGGGATACCACCAAAAACCTGTTTATTGAAGGTGACAACCTTGAAGTACTGAAGCTGTTGCAAAAGAGCTATTACGGCAAGGTGAAAATGATCTATATCGACCCGCCGTACAATACCGGCAACGAGTTTATCTATCCGGATAATTATCAGGAAACCTTAGATACCTATCTTGCTTATGCAGGTCTGTTAGATGATGAAGGAAAAACGTTCACTACTAATACCACTTCCGAAGGTCGATTTCACAGCAAATGGCTGAATATGATGTTCCCAAGAATCTATTTAGCTAAAAACTTGCTAAAAGATGACGGAGTTATATTTGTCTCAATTGACGACAACGAAGTTGAAAACACCAGAAGATTATTGGATGAGATATTTGGCGAAGAAAACTTTGTTGCACAATTCACTTGGTCTGGTGGACGAAAGAACGATTCAAAACTGGTTTCGGTATCTCATGAATATGTAGTTTGTTATGTAAAATCTACAGCCTGCCTATCTGAAAATAAAATTACCTGGCGACAAAAGAAAAAGGGATTGGAGGATATCTACAAAGCGGCAGATAAAGCAGTTAAAGCAGCAAATAGCGATTTTGAAGAAGCCACACGATTGTTAAAAGCATGGTTCAAAGAACTGCCAAACTCTGCGCCAGCAAAACAGCATAAACACTACTCGGTAATTGATAAGAACGGAGTGTACTTCCCTGCTGATATTTCCTGGCCCGGTGGCGGCGGGCCCAAATATGAGGTTCTGCATCCTATTACCGGTAAACCCGTGAAAATTCCTTCGAGAGGGTGGATGTTTTCTGATCCTGAAAAAATGAATGACATGATCAAAAATGGACGCGTACATTTCGGGCCAAATGAATCTGCAGTTCCGTGTATCAAGTCCTATCTTAAAGACAAGGAAGACCAGGTACCTTACAGTGTTTTCTATCAGGATGGCCGGGCAGCGACAAAACGGCTAAGAGCACTAATGGGTGATGACGTTTTTGACCACCCTAAAGATGAATTAGTATTAAAAGAATTATTTGAATTTGTCATGAGAGACGGTGGTATTGCTGTTGACTTTTTTGCAGGTTCAGGGAGTACCGCCCATGCTTTAATGGATTTGCAGAACGATGATGGTGTGAACAGAAATTTCATCTTAGTACAGTTACCAGAGAAATGTGATGAAAAGTCCGGGGCATTCAAATTAGGTTACAAAAAAATATCCGATATATGTCTGGATCGAATTAAAAAAGCATCCGACATATATAAGGCGAAAGGGGCAAATTTTGATACCGGATTTAAAGTATTAAAACTTACCACATCATGCTTTAAAGATTGGCAAGCCAATGCAGACAGCAGCATTGAACAGATCCAGGCACAGTTGGAACTGAGCGTAAACAACATCGTTGCCGGTAAAGGGCAGCACGAAATTCTTTTTGAAATTTTACTTAAAGCAGGTTTTGAACCGACCGAATCAATTGAGTCTATCAACCTGAATGGCAAAACAGTATTTTCAGTTGCAAATCGCGCTTTACTAATCTGCCTTGAAGATCAACTTACCGCAGAACTAACTGATGCTGTTATCGCATTGGAGCCTATGCAATTTATCTGTCTGGATAAAGGCTTCCGGGGCAATGATCAGCTAAAAGCCAATACGGCTCAGGCGTTTAGAGCCCGCTCGCAAGATAGCGAAGCCGAAATGGTCTTCAAAGTGGTTTAAGGAGCGGTCATGTCTAATCAATCAACAGGGCTCAAGCTTAAATTTAATGCCACGCTCGATTACCAAAAAGATGCAGTTCAGGCTGCGGTTGATTTGTTCGAAGAACAACCTCTCGCACAGGATGCGTTTACTGTTTCTGTAGGGCAACAATCGGGTGTTAGTCAACTCTCACTCGATGGCGATGGATTTAGTGGTATTGCTGCTGTCTCAAACCAATTAGTGCTCACACAGGAGCACCTGCTCCGAAACCTGCGTAAAGTGCAGGAAACCAATAATATTGTTCTCGCTGATGAATTGCTCAGCACCTCGTTTGACTTAGAGCAGGAAGATGAAAAAGGCACCTATAAGCTTAAAAAGCATGTGCCGCATTTTTCGGTAGAGATGGAAACCGGCACGGGTAAAACTTACGTTTACCTGCGCACCTTATTTGAACTCAATAAAACCTATGGGTTTACCAAGTTCATCATCGTAGTGCCGGGTGTGCCGATTCGCGAAGGGGTGCTGAAAAGCATTCAGATTATGCGGGAGCACTTTCGAAAGCTTTACGACCATGTTCCGTTCGACCATTTTGTCTATGACTCTTCTAAGCTGGGGCAAGTACGCCAGTTTGGTTCGAGCAACAAAATCCAGATCATGGTGATCAATATTCAGGCTTTTGAGAAAGAGCAAAATATTATCAACCGTGAGCAAGACAAGCTGAGTGGCAACAAACCCATCGACTTTATTCGTGCGGCTAATCCGATAGTCATTATCGACGAACCTCAGTCGGTTGAGGGCGACACCAGAAAAGACCAAACCAAGCGTTCTGAAGCCCTGCACAACCTGAATCCGCTTTGTACCTTGCGTTATTCCGCAACGCACAAGAACCCTTACAACTTGCTGTATAGCCTGGGGCCGATAGAAGCCTATGATCTTAAGTTGGTGAAACGTATTGAAGTCGCCAGCATGGTTGAAGAGCAAAGCTTCAACAATACATTCGTCGCTTTAAAAGAAGTGGATAACAAAAACGGCATTAAGGCTAAGCTGCAAATTAATGTGCAGGATAAAACCGGACCAAAGAAAAAGCGGGTTACCGTTAAGCAAGGAGCCGATTTATACACTTCGTCGAAAGAACGACAGGAATATCAACATGGATGGATTGTCGCCAACATTAGTTGTGAGCCGGGGATCGAACATGTTGAGTTCGCAAATGGTCAAGTATTGCGATTGGGTGAGCAACTCGGTGGCTTAAACGGCGAGCTGATGCGAGCGCAGATTTATGAAACCGCAGAGCAGCATCTCAGGAAAGAACTTGCCGTTAAAGGCAAAGGGATCAAAGTCCTTTCTCTGTTTTTTATCGATAAAGTATCAAACTACCGCGAATACAATGGCGACGGCACCACCAGTTTAGGCAAGCTGGGGCGTTGGTTTGAAGAAGCTTACAACGAACTAACACAGAAACCCGTGTATCGTGGGCTGTTGAATTTCCCTGTGGCAGAAGTTCACAACGGCTACTTCTCGCAAGACAAAAAAGGCATTGCGAAGGACACCACGGGTAAGACTAAAGACGATGAAGATACCTATTCATTGATCATGCGCGATAAGGAACGCTTGCTGTCTCTTGACGAGCCTCTGCGTTTTATCTTCTCCCACACCGCATTGCGGGAAGGTTGGGATAACCCCAATGTGTTCCAGATTTGTACGTTAAACGAAACCAAAAGCACTGATAGAAAACGTCAGGAAATTGGCCGGGGCTTGCGTTTGCCTGTAAACCAAAACGGCGAACGTGTTCATGATGCTTCGGTGAACAGACTAACCGTGATAGCTAACGAATCATATGATGATTTCGCTAAGCAACTGCAGACTGAGTATGAGGAAGACTACGGCATAGGCTTTGGTAAATTGGGGATCAATGCCTTTGCTAAGTTGGCTAATCCTGACGCTCGTCAATATGTGAATATTGGACAAGAAGCGTCAGAAGTGATTTTTAGCTCGTTACAAAAAAATGGCTATCTGGATGCAGAAGGCAGGGTGACGGATAAATTCGATCCTAAGAATCCTCACTTCATTCTTGACCTTCCACCGGAATGGGCACACATGCGACCACAGGTCACGGATGAGATAAATAAATACGTGTTCAGGAATAGAATTGTTAATGCGCGGGACAAACGCACGCTGACACTTCGTAAAAACGTTACACTAGACCCGGCATTCAGAGAGCTCTGGGAGCGCATCAGCCAGCGAACCCGATTCCGCGTGACCTTTGATACCGATGAGCTGGTTAAAGCGGCAGCTAAAGCCATTGCGGAAATGCCGCCCATTCACCGCTCACGGATAACAACTGAAGTCTATCGGTTAGATACCAACAAGGCCGGGATCGAAGGGGAGCAAATTTCTGGCGGCGTGCGAGAAATAAGCCAGTCACCGGATTTGCCCGATCTATTGGCTTATCTGCAAAACAGTACTGAGCTGACCCGCCACACTTTAGCAGAGATACTCAAAAACGGTGGCAGGTTAAAGGACTTTCCTGAGAATCCGCAAGTGTTTATTAACCAAGTTACCCAGTGTATTCAGGATGTTTTGCATCACGTGACAGTGCGAGGTATCGAGTATGAAAAGGTCGGTGGTAGTGTTTATGAAATGCACAACATCGAACAAGAAGCCAAACTCGGGATAACCCGCTACTTGAATAATCTGTACGAAGTGCAAAACCAAGATAAGACACTATTTGATTTCGTTGAGTACGATTCAGAAGTTGAACGTGAATTTGCCAAAGCTTGTGATAATGACGATCGGATCAAGTTTTACTGCAAACTACCCGCCAGCTTTAAGATAGATACCCCCGTTGGCCCCTATAACCCTGACTGGGCATTGGTGACAGAGGGTGAAGAAAAACTGTATCTGGTACGAGAAACCAAAAGTACACGTAACCGCAAAGAACTACGTGAGCCCGAGCAAGATAAAATTGCCTGCGGCGAGAAGCATTTTGCTGCAATCGGCGTGAATTACGATGTGGTCACGAATTTAGCAGAAGCATTGCATGGCTAATTAA
>NZ_JAODZS010000070.1:0-6115 GCF_029835375.1 Morganella sp. GD04133
CCCCATTAAATTTTTAACATATTTTCATGTATAATGTATGCTTCCGATAAAATCACATTTCGAGGGATAATATGGAATTTTTTGAAAGTTATCTATCAACGTTGCCGTCCAAAAGACGACTAAGTGAAGTAAAACTCACTATCTTAAAAAGGTTATGGTGGTCAGATGATGTTGAGTTTCCGAAACCTTGGGTTTCATCAGCAGAGTTACTAGAACTCACCGGACAGAAGTACTTCGACAGAAGAACAAGAGAACTGCGTGACCAGCTCGGCTGTGATCTGGAAAGCTCATACATTGCTGAACTCTCAGGACATGCTTGGAGACTAAAATCTAAGGTTATCTCTCCACCAATAGATAGAGAATATCTTACAGAGTCACAACGTCTGAAGCTGTTTTCTATTCACGACAACACATGTGCTGTGTGTGGGAAACGTGTTGCAGCAGGTATTAGGGGATTACAAGCCGATCACAAAATTCCTTTATCACGTGGTGGAGGAAATGAACTAACCAATTGGCAAGCTCTCTGCCATAATTGCAACGTAGGTAAAAGAAGAGCATGTGAAGGCTGTACGGATAATTGCCGCACATGCTCGTGGGCATTCCCAGAGAAGCTAGGGATAACGACAATGCTCCATCTTTCAGCAGACATGCTAAACAAGGCTCAACAACTATCTGATACTAAAGGAATATCTTTCGATGAAATAGTAGACTATGCAATACGTAAACTTTGAGTACCATTAGATATAAGCGGTAACGTCAATTGCTGTTCCTCCACAAGATCAACAGCTTCAAGTGCTTTACGGATTTGCTTCCCTGTTGCTTCGGCAACGGGAGGAGGAAATGCATTGCCAACCTGACGATATGCAGCCGTTTTTTTACCAGAAAATTTCCACCAATCCGGGAATCCTTGAATTCGTGCAGCCATTCTAACTGTCAAACGTGGCATATTTTCAAAACCAGAGCGAATTTTCCCATCCCTCCCAATGTATCCAATAAACCCTTTTTCTGGCCCATTATCCGCAATGGAATGTCCATTGACTCCCAGAGCCTGCCAAGATCTTTTAGCTCTGGTCGGACCTAAGTCTGGCCCACCATGTTTATGAGAACCACCAACAAGTGTGGGAGCTATGTGGTTTGCTGTATTTCTCCACGATTCAGCTCCTTCCCAACCTCCCTCTGACATTAGGTCAAAAAGAGCTTCGCCTACAGTTGGAGGGAGCAAAGTTTTACTAGGCCAATGAAAATGAACTGCATATTCACTACGTAAGGCGACTAAAAGAACGCGTGGGCGCAATTGAGGAACTCCATAATCAGAAGCATTATGCAGTTTCCAAAAAGTCTTGTAGCCCATTGCAGAGAATGCATCATCCACTTCTTGTCTATATTGCTTAAATTTTAGATCTAACAAGCCTGATACATTTTCTATCATTACAGCTTTCGGCCTAATAATAGACACAATTTTTAGAGCAGTTGGAAATAAATCTCGCTCATCATCTTTACCCAGTTGTTTCCCTGCCTTGGAAAAAGGAGGACAAGGTACCCCACCAGCAACTAAGTCAACCCCAGAAAAATTATACGCTTCATTTTCAGCAAAGGCTTTAACACAGCCCTCGATTATCCTGCCCCATCCTAAAGAATGAACTTCATTATTTAGATGGAGAGTTTCACACGCAGCGGGGTCAATCTCAACTAATGCTCGGTGCATGAAACCAGCGTTATGTAAGCCTAAAGCTTGCCCGCCAGCGCCAGCACAAATCTCCACAGATGTATATTGTAACATGCCATTAAACCTGTATATAAAAACAGTTGTATATGTATCCGATCAGAGAGCATCTCGCAAATAATTGTGTAAAACAGATAGTACCATCTCTACAGGATCGTCCAGTCTATCGGCTCTACAACTGTATGGCAAGATAATTCATAAACTTGTTTATCAAAAAGATACAAGAGATTGCAATAAATAAACACTCTCGTCCAGATTCCAGTTTTATATTTGCTAAACCAATTATTTTTTCTGCTTCAAAAACTTACTCCCCCTTGCACAATACTTTTTAGTAAACAAAGCAAACACGCCCACCGATGGACGGTAGGCGCATAATGCAGGTGATCAAAAAGGATAAAAGTTCAGAGAAGTAAATAAGGAAGACAGCTCGCAGAGTTCAGGCCATCAGTGCCTAGCGGTTCTTCAGTAACCCCGTCACCTGGCGATCCCGTAAAATATCAACTACCCGGAGATAGGGTGACGCCTCCTGAGAGCCGTGCGCTTTCCGGTCAATACGTTGCAGGTCGTATTTTTCCACAATGAAGTTCACGGCATCGCGGAGTGAAATTCCGGCATCAATGTGTTGCTGTATGACCGTATCATCACTTATACGACCGATGATTTTCACAGCCATCCCCTTTCTGCAAATGACACAACTTTTGTATGCCCGATAATGAAATGATCCAGAGTACGGGTATCTACCAGTGATAATGTGTTTTGCAAGCGTGTGGTAAGTTGCCTGTCTGCATGGCTGGGTTCCGCATACCCTGAAGGATGGTTATGTGCAAAAATAATCGCCGCAGCGTTATGCCGTAATGCCGCTTTAACCACTTCACGGGGATGTACTTCGGTATTGTTAATCGTGCCGAGGAATAATGTTTCGTGTTCCAGAAGGCGGTTCTGGTTATCAAGATACAGCGCCATAAATATTTCCCGTGCTTGTCGGGCAAGATGTAGTTGCAGCCAGGTTTTAGTGAAACAGGTGGAGATAAATGACTCACCCGGTTGACGCTGATATTTCTCCAATAGTCGTATTGCACGGCGGATAATGCGCTGTTCATTTATCGGGAAGGTTGAAGTTAAAATAAATTCAGACATGGGTACTCCTTGAAAAACAAAAGTCCATAGCAGATGAAGTGGAATAAACAGAAATGATTCACGATACGATTTGCAGCATATTTTCAGCCATGACCCATAAAGCGCGATTGAGTTTAACGTCACCATTGATACCATTAACCGCGCGGGTTCTGGCACGTTTACCTTGTGCAGAACGACCGGATAAGCCACCCTTAATCAGGTTCTCCTGAATACGTTGATAAGTTGTCCAGAGATCCCCGGATTCATCCTGCCAGCGTCGGGGAGCCAGTAACTGTGATTCGGTAACAGGTTGATGTTCTTCACCAAAACGGTACGTCAGCGCCGCTTTAGCCAGTGCCTGTTGTGCCGGAGGGGGTAACATCAGAGACTGCATCTGTTCACGTTTTTCAGCCACTGCATCAAACGTTTCCAGTACTTCATATGCTCCTTCAATTACTTTATCGACGACATTACCTTTGTGAGGTACACGCACTTCACCAAAGGTATCACCACAGACCAGCCCGTTCTGACAAACCGCACGGAATAATCCCGGCAGCATCTGATAACTGCTGGTACCGTCATGACTGTTTAACAAAATAATTTCCGGTACCTGAATACCGGTAATCTGGTTATGACGGCGAAGGCGTAGCATATGTTTGGTGTGCTCCCGGCGACTGTCATCCCGGACACGGGTCTGGCAGGCAAAGAACGGATAAAAGCCTTCCTTTTGCAGGCTCTCAAGCAGGGTGATGGTGGGAATATAAGTGTAACGGCGACTGCGGGATTCATGTTTTTCTGCTGAAAAGACACTGGGTACAGTGT
This sequence comes from Morganella sp. GD04133, assembly GCF_029835375.1. NCBI lineage: Bacteria > Pseudomonadati > Pseudomonadota > Gammaproteobacteria > Enterobacterales > Morganellaceae > Morganella > Morganella sp. GD04133. Next base: position 3,662 of record NZ_JAODZS010000070.1, read on the forward strand.
AGTATAATTCTTCGGTGGTTAACGGGCGGTCACGACGAATAATATTCGCCCTGCCGAAGCGCGAGGCTAAACGAGTCATAGTCATTCTCCGGTAAAATTAAACGGGTAAAAGGGTAGTCAGATAAAAACCCGTACTGAACGGGATAAAGAAACAAATAAGATGAGGTACGGGCTTTTTATACAAAGATGTATCAGCTGGTGGGGTGAGTTCTTCGATATGCGAGTAAACCAGTGGCTTTCCGTGCCCGAAGAATATCGGTCGCAGTGATACTATGTGACGGCTCAGTTATACCGTTGTTGCGCCGGTCAGTGCGGACCAGGGCGTATTTCTCCGCAAAAGCGTTCAGTGCCTCATATAACGACACCCCACGGCGGAGGCAGGCTTCAATGACGCGCTCATCACAAAACTCCGTGTCGTTCAGAGTGAGGCCATAGTGCTGCCTTAGTAGGTAAGTCAGCAGCGTCTGCCAGACGGCAGCCGGTGAGTCGGGTAATATACGGTTCTTCATGAATATCGTCCTCAGTTAATCGATAAGATGAAAAATAGCGGCACACTCGTCATGCTGAAGGGCGTAGTCACGTAACTGGTAAAAATACTCCACCAGCACGGGACTCTCCGTTTTAAATGACCAGATACTGAACGTCATTAAACAGACAGCGATACCGGCTGCTTCCGGACTCAGTTCGGCATTATTACCGTTATGCGGGTTAAACATCGGGAGCGATGTTTCAATCATGTCAGGCCAGATAAAGGCACCGCCATTAGAAAGCATACTGAATTCCCAGAAGGCACCGTGATAAATCTCACACAGATTATCCATCATCTTAAAAATATCGCCTTCAATATGCTGCCAGCCGGGAATGGCACCAAAGTAAAAACGCCAGAATGAATCTCTGCCACGGGGATGGACAAGGTTAGTTTTGATTGTCTCTGATTCTTGTTGATGTAAATTAAACATAGTGATAATCCTTTCAGACAGAATAGATACAGGAAAATAAAAAGTCCTTAATCATGGAGTGAAGGGCTTTCTTGTATGATATTTTTGCAGGTGAGTTAAAGAAGATAAATAATATTTATTACATATTCAGAGTGATGATATATGTCTGAGTTTTTTTCCAATTTAATATGAGTAAGATTTTTATAATGTGCTTAAATGAACTGTCTTTATTATTTTAATAGCCTATCCCAAAAGTATTTTATTCCAGACAATAATGGCACAGGCAAAATGCAGCATCGCCTCGTAGTTTTCGACCTTTTTCTTCCGGTCAGTTGAATTACGGACTGTTTTTTTTGTACCTGCTAACGGTGATTTGGTCATGTAATCGTCCATTGACAACCATGACCAGTCAATACCGTCCAGATATTCACCGGCAAGCAAACCGTTCTGCCAAAAGCGCTCAAAGACACCCGCATCACACCATTCCTGGACGCGCCGGTATGCAGAACTCGATGAACATATCCCGGTGGCGTTCAGGGCGTTCCACTGGCAGCCCGTTCTGAGCACAAAGAATATGGCATCCATGGCAGCGCGGTTATCAACTCGTTTATGGTGAGTGCCGGGCGGATGATTGGTTTTGTGCTCAGGGATAAGCGGTGCTATTTTTTCCGGAATTCATCGCTGAACCGCCATCTGCTGCCTGTCATATTTTCACCTTCAGTCATTACCCGTTAGGACATTCTGACAATCCCTTATGGGATAGGTTCTTAGGGCTGTGTCCACATTACGCGGGTAGGATCAGTCTGATGATTTATGTGGTTAGTCTGCGTATATATCCTTTCCTATTTGTCATTTGTTTCCGTAATAAAATACTCTTACAGTATATCTTCTGGTATGGCTTAGAGTAATGATTTTGCGTAAGGTATTTTTTGATTGTTTTACATTAATACGTACGGATGTCTTATTATATGCGAAAACATAATATCAGAGTTATTTTTTAAATCGTTACATATATCCAGTGCAGTTATACTACTGTATTCAGTCTGTTTAACTTAGTTATATACTGACGGTATAGTAATATATTGTATGTTTATTATATTATATGGTTATTATATGTTTGTTATAAAGTAATATTATTATACAGCTAAATAAGAAAGGTATTCTAATCAAATAAGCTATATAAATAAAAAACACTAGCATGTGATTAATTACATGGATGAATAATCTATATGACGAATAGAAGAGAGTAAGAGTGATAATGGGTAGGTGTCAGTGTGTAACTATATGGGATATATCTTTGTGATACAGCTCTGTACAGATGAATGGTTTTTATTATCTTGATAGGTTTTTTTATTCATTGAACATATAAACCATCAGGAGGTTAAAAACTATGTGATTAATTAAATTCAATCACCCTCATGGTTTTTGTTAATACATCCCTTTTAATTTTACTTTTATCCTTAACAACAAAGGTGGTTTTGTGAATCAAGATAAATTAAAAATAAATGATAAATAC
>NZ_JAODZS010000071.1:0-5867 GCF_029835375.1 Morganella sp. GD04133
TAATTTACCGGCAGATGCGGTGATTTGCCCGTGTGAGAATGAACACCGTCCGGTCTATCCGGTGCGCTATGCCTATTCGAATTTATTCGGCGATAAAACTGCCAAAGCGTCGATGCCGCCACCGGTAAAGAAACTGCTGGAGCTCTGCCCGGCACAACCGGACATTGAAATGTATTCCCCTGAAATGTGTACTGTTGAAGATACGGGAGGGTACAGCGCACGTCTGCTGCGTTCAGGATGGGTTTATGTCTTTGAAGAGGGAGAATACCCGACCAGGACAGATACAGAGGGACAACTACTGATTTTTAAACACACGGTTACCTATGCACATAACGGGCGTGTTTATGATGAGACGGATAATTCAGAAGAAGCGGGAAAGGCGGTAAAAGGCGGAGACGCTGATGAATATTTTATACCACATGCCAGAATATATAACGCAGAGTCTCAGACTACTGAGCTTAAAGAACAATTTCCGTATTTACCTTACCTGCCGATAAAAAAAGATGTTATTACCGCACGGTTCTTTTTCAGTGATATACCTTTATCGGATTATACATTAAATAAAATGATTACTGACCCGGAGTTCCGTGCATCCTTTATGCAGGAAATTAATCTGGTGAATTTTGACGATAATCCTTACGCACTTGAATTGCGGGAAGAGCATATCGATTATCTGGTGGAGGAATATAAGGATGAAGCACAACGATTTGTTTCATTTGTGGAACAGGCAAAAAATACAGGTGCAGATTTACCGGAAGGGAGTTATTTCTCAGAAATAACCAATACCCCTGATGTGTCAAAAGGCTCAGAATCGCTGCTTGCACAGGTCAAAGCCTCACTGGATGAGAATGAGAAAAGCAGCCTGGTGATATTACATGACCCGGTGGGTTATCAGAAAGATATACTTGCACTGTATTCTTTTGTGACAGCGGCGTATGCTGCATTTCAGCATCACTGGAGTTACCCTAATCAGGTCGGTCATCATCTTCTGGCGATAAAAACACATCTGGACCATCCCGACATTGTACATACGGGGAACGGATACCGGCTGAACGAACAATTTTTAGATAACATAGATATGCAGGGCTGGCAAACCTACTGGCCTCAGATTGAAAAGGGGTATGAAAAATTTGAGCAGCTTCAGCAAAATATCGTCCGGTTGTATGCGGATTTTTTAACAAATCATGAAATGATAAATAAAGCAGGTGGAATTAAAAATTATATTGATCATGTTTTTTTAATTCAGGAACAATATGAGACAGGGGATTTCCGGCACCGTGAGTTTTTTGAGGAAGTCATACGGTACAGTACATTTCATGAGCTGTTATTATCGCCGCTAAACAGTTCAAAAGCAGGATTACAGACATTAAACCTCATATTTTCAGTTGATAAACCGGAAGGTGAGATTTGGAAAGCGATATCCGACATTATGATCACTTTGATCAGTGAGGAAAAACTGAGGGATGGCGGGGCCTATTATTTCAAAGACCATATTCTTCCTTCGCTACAGTCGACACTTCTGATTTGCTGGGATGCGTTGGGATATGCTTTTGCAGTAACCCATGAGCAATTAAAAAAAACAGCGGGAAATATACGTAATATCACACAGGCAGGGATTGATCATCTGGCAAAAAAAATACTGCCTGCATTTTTAGATGTTTTTGGTATCCGGGTAGATATGAAGACGCTTCAGCCAATGTCCGGAAAGAAATTTATGAGTTGGATGGATTCATTAAACGGAAAGACAGCACCGGTTAAAAACGCTACCGGCCAGATGAGAAAATTACTGGATTGGGATACAGCACTGAGAAATCCGAAAGTAACGAATGCGATTAATACTATTCAGTATCACTACACATCAACAGGACTGCCTGTTGATAAAGAAACATTTAAAAATACGTTGAGTTTAAGTGCATCACTTTATTCAATGCTGACGGGTATGCTCGGGTTATATACAGCTAAAATGACAGAGTATGATAAAAATGATCCGCTGAATACTGGTGCGGTAAATATTTTTCGCATGCAAATGATCGTTTATTTTGTCAGTACAGCAGAAGGGGTTATTGCAACCCGTCAGGCGGCAGGTGTTTATATGAATCGGGTCACTTACCCGCCGCTCAGACACATTCTGATGAAAATCCGTTTACCGGAAGTTACATCAGGGCTGGGCAAACTGGTCGTTAAAAATATTGGCTATGTTGTTGCATTACTGACGATAGCATTACCGATAACCGAAGGTATAGCAGAACTGGATAAAAAAAATCACGTGGCTGCAGGAGCAAAATTTACAGAAGCTGCGGCAACACTTGCACTGAGTATTGGTGTGGCGGGTGTCGGGAAGGCTAACGCCATTATCAGGGGAGCAGAGATGCTCAGCACCAACCTGGTAATTCGATTTGTGACTATTTATGCGTGGAAAATTGTCCTTGGTGCCGTTTTAGTTCTTGTAGGTAGCGCTATAGTATATTATTTGTTCAAAACCGATAATTTTGAAGAGTTGCTGAAAAATTGCTTCTGGGGAAATGGAACTAAATATTTTGCAGGTGGCTACCTGACCGAAGATAATGATGATATAGGTAGGCCAGATACAATAAATGAACAATTAGATAAGTACATTTCAAACTTCGAACAATACACGGTATATTACCAAATGGAGTTGCAGGAATTTTTAAATTTATTCTTTACGCCACAAGTAAAAATTACGGCTAAGCCTAAAATTATTACGCAGCCTAAAAAAGAAACATATAAAACTCCGTATGTGATTCATTATCAATTCAGATTGGCTAATTTTCAGTGTGGTCTCTCGGATATTGAGTATCAGCTGGTAAAAATAAAGCCGACAGTAATGTATGCATCTCAGATGCCCGTAGAGCATCTTCCTCCGGAACCGGATATTATTCACCGGCGTAATGGATATAAGTATATTGCATCCGATAATCACACCTTCAGCCTGGCATTTGAACGGGCGCTCACGGCAGCACTTCAGAACACGTTACTGCAGGATGGTGAATTTAATTTCAGTTTTGAGGTGGATGCGGGAATGCACACCAGTGACCCGTTAAAAAATAATTCTGTCCCGTCTCTTTTTTGGTATTATCTGATTGACCGTATTAAAGGCGATATTGCCCCGCTGCGTTACAGAAACGGGAATTTACAGAACAAAATTTATGGTCTTATTGATGATAAGGGAATGGAATGAGTAACCCGTTTACAGTGTCAAGACATCCGTCACAACTGAAAACCACACGTCTGGCGGATGAAAGTCATCAATATGATGATCCGCTGCCGCTGAAGGATCTGGTTTTTTTGCAAAGTATCAATAAACACGAGTGCAGAATAAAATCATCACAAGTCAACAGCCGGATATCGAATACATTTCCGATGTTTTTGGTGCTGATGGGGATGATGTTTTATACATTAATTATATTTGCAGATGGGCATATGCACAAAAAAGCTGACTTTGAAAAAAGAGTGGCACGTGCAGAGTTAAAATATAAAAACTATCAAAGCTTAAACAAGTTTGATCGTGACTATTTAAAAATATATGAGCCTTATTTTGGTGAGGGTGAAATAGGATGGTTAGGTTATTTATTTCATTACTACAATGATGATATATATAAACGTGATGATTTTAAGATAATGAAAATTATCGGATGGCTGATCTTCTTCCCCGGTGGATTATATATCCTGGGTTCACTAAATTTCTTTGTTCCGATGACCTGGCTGGTTGCTGACCGAAAGCGGGGCATTTTGTATTCTTACGTGGACGGAATTGTGACAGCGGTGCGGTATGAGGATGCTCAATTTGGTTATGCGGGCAGGATGCTGGCGTTTAAATTATTTTATATCCATCCGGAAACCGGAAAATTAGGAACACATATTTACCGGCCCAATATTTCTCACTATACCGGCTTCCTTCTGAGCAGTGATACGGAAAATCACCGTTTTATCACCTTCTTAAATGCCTATATGACAGAGGGCCGTGATGCCGTCTCACCGGCAGATTATCAGACACGTAACCCACTGTTCTGTTTTGCGAAAAACCCGTTACCGGAGAACTTTGAACAACAGGTTACGCAGATTCTGGCAAAGCTGGATAAAAGGAAACAACGTCATGCGTAGTCAGGTGAATGGCCGTAAGATCATTTTAAAAAATGACACCACCAATACCGGAGGTACTGTTCTCCGGGGCTCTTCTGTTGCGAAACAAACCGAAGGTATTGCCTGTGTGGGGGACCCGGTGTATTGTCCGTCGTGTAAACAGACAGGGGCAATCGCGGAAGGTGACAGTTTGATGAAAATAAACGGCATACCGGTTGCCCTGGAAGGCCATAAAGTGACATGCGGATGTCCCGGAGGGTGCCAGCTGGTTGCAGCGGGTTAAATGCAGAAGAATGAAATAAAAAATAACAGTGTAGTGACAACCTTTACGGATACCCGTAAAGGTTGTCAGATTGATATTATGTATCTATCCATTTATTTGGATATAAAAGTAAGGTTTTTTTTCGCCCGGATAATGAAGTGTTTATAATTGCTGTCATTAAATATAAATATTAAATTTATAACCTGAATAATCAGGTGAAAGTTATTTGATATGATTGCGCCATCAATGTTGATATTATTTTTGTTATTAAATTATGATAAACAGTGAAAATTCATCAGGATACCTTCAGGGAAGAGAGCCTGAAGGTAAACCGAAATAAAGAATAAGATAGTCAGAATATCAGGGGGTACTTTGTGTACTGGTTGAAACTACCAGGTAAAGGTATATGAGCCTTTGTCTGTATTTACAATCAGTTCAAGTGGTCTGCAATCTGTATAGGATGAATTTGTTGGACTTGTAAATGTATAAGACTGACCAAAACCGAGTCTGACATTTGTATTTTTACCTCTGTCATTTGTGGAGATTTTACAATTACCCCGGTTGAGTTCCAGTGATTGCAAAGTGATATTGTTATCCATACTTGTAATTGTATAACGCCATAACGGGTGAGTTATTCCTCCGAAATGTTTTTTATCTGCTTTCGCATCGACTTTAATCGGCAAGTCAGCAGCATGTGAGGGAAGGCTGAAAAGTAAAAAACTCCCTGCAAGTAACACAGGACACATACGATTAACTAATTTCATTATATGAAAGCCTTATATAGGATAAATTAAATAGAATTATCAGTAATGATAATGGTTTTTTAATTAATGTATTGGTGTTGGATTAATTAAAATACGATATAACTATAAAAATGATAATAATGTATATTATTTTAGTTTTACTAAAATAAGCCTGAATAACACCGGCTCATGTTTTACAAAAAGAAAATATTTAGCTTTTTAAGAGAACCACTCTTTCTGTTGTCTTTTCAACCATTCATTATAATAGTCCGAATATTCCTCATCCCGTCCACCAGTCTCTTCAACCTACTCTTCATATTCCTGACTGTCTTTAAAATCTTCTGACATGATTCATTCTCCGAAAATATCACCTATATATAAATAGGCAAAATTAGATGCTACAAGTGACAGCATAGCGAAACCTGACAGAGAGTTAAAATCGTTATTAACGATCGAAATAATGAAATTGATCTGTGTTTTCTATCAATTATAACGATCGAAATATTAAAACCAATAGTTACAAACTATCAATTGGTTGTTGTCGATCGGTATCGCAGATCAATTCATATTAAGGCAGAGATAAAAGCGTCAATATAATCAATGGGGTAAAAAATAGCGAAAATAGCTGATAATGTTGGTTTTTTATAATCTGTGAGTGAGCCGCTGACCTGATGCTGACAAAGATGATGGTATTTTGTCTGTAGATAACTGTACTCAGCTAAAGTGTTGTGAAGGTATTTGCACATACCTGTATTATCCGG
>NZ_JAODZS010000072.1:0-5518 GCF_029835375.1 Morganella sp. GD04133
TGATACCAGTCCGAGGGCATGCAGTACTGCGGTATCAATATTCCGTCGTTCAGTAACCGCAGTATACAGACTGTTTGCTGCGATAATGACAGGGGCCGGCGTTCCCGGAAGTATTTCAGAAAGGCAGACAGAAAGTATTTTGTTCTCCCCGTATTCGCCCAGGGTACGGACAAGCTGCTGCACACACCGGCGGCAGTCTTCCGTGAAGGGAACCCGTGAATCCGCCGCGTCTCCGGCAGAAAACGATGGAACGGTATGATGGTCTTTATAAGGGGTAAAGGCTTCAGCTCCCTCAAACCAGGTCTCTTCCATTTCAACGTAGTCGATGGCATCAAACCAGATATCCGGGTCTTCCGGTTTTGAATGACACCGGGATATATGGGGTGATAAGGCGGGAATAAGTGGCTGCATATTCTTCGGTCTTTATCCGTAACCAGGTACTGAATTTTCCTTACCCTATCATCATCAGATTTTTTTTCTTTCAGGGAAAAGCTTTATATTTGCCTTTATCAATCGATTATTCAATGCGGGGATGGTTTTAGTATGAAATGAAAAAGTGACCGCCGTTATGCGGTCACTTAACGGAATAAAGACGGTACGCTTATTTCACTTCCGGCATCAGCCCGATAAAGACGGTTTTCTTACGCGGACCGGTCATCAGGTCTTCCAGCTTTTCCACACACTGTAAATAGTGCGGCGTTTTCTTATGTGCCGCCACGGCCGCATCATCGGCATAGGCTTCATAAATATAAAAGCGGGTTTCCACTTCCGGGTCCTGTAATACATCAAAACGCAGGTTACCGGGCTCTTTTACCGACCCGAGATGATTTTCACGGAAAACGGCAATAAACTCGTCCACTTTGCCGGGTTTCACATTAATTTCCACTAATGTTACGTTCAAAATTTACCCCTTGTTCTTTTCGCTCAGGAACAGCTGATAAGCGTGTGCAGCACTTTCACCACCATGCACAACGGCACGGATCGCTTTCATCATGGCAACCGGGTCTTCGGACTGGAAGATATTCCGGCCCATATCCACCCCGGATGCGCCCTGGTCAATAGCGCGGAAACACATATCGAGTGCTTCGTTTTCCGGCAGTTTTTTACCGCCCGCAATAACAATCGGCACCGGACAACCGGCGGTGATACGCTCAAAACCTTCTTCAACAAAGTAGGTTTTGATGATATTGGCACCCATTTCGGCGGCAATACGGCTGGCGAGCGAGAAATAACGCTGATCACGTGCCATATCTTTACCCACCCCGGTCACTGCCATTACCGGCATACCGACACGCATTCCCGCATCCACCATACTGATGATGTTTTTGATGGACTGGTGTTCATGTTCGGTGCCGATATAGACCTGGGCTGCAACCGCCGCCACATTCAGGCGAACCGCATCATCCATTGCCACCGCAACCGCTTCGTTGGAGAGTTCGGTCAGGATGGAGTTAGCGCCGGATGCCCGCAGAACCACCGGTTTGTTGGTCGCGACCGGCACCTGTGCGCGCAGTATCCCGCGCGTACACATCAGAACATCGGTATGTTCAAAGAGCGGGGCAATATTAATATCAATCCGCTCAAGGCCGGTGGTCGGCCCCTGGAAATAGCCGTGGTCAAAGGCCAGCATGACCGTTTTATTGTCCTGCGGATTAAAAATACGGGCCAGACGCGATTGCATCCCCCAATCCAGCGAACCGCAGCCTTTGAGGGTATAAAGGGTGTTTTTTTGCGGCGTATTAAGCCCGAAGTCTTTGCCGTCACGGATATCATCTAAATCAGCCATGGAATTCTCCCCTGGTTAAACTGGCACGGAGGGTGTCCGCGCCATTGGTTAAATCAGCAACTACATCAGAAATCATAGTTGTTAATGTTCTCTTTGGTGAAGATCACGCGCTCAGGCAGCACCACAATCCCGTTGCCTTTTGCCTCGTAGTCATAGCCCTGAACACTGTTCGGGGAGACTTCAACTTCACCGACACCGGCGACGGTGATCTTATCGCCGACATTCAGCTCACCTTTTTTCATCAGTGCATCAGCCACGGCGACAGAAATCTCGCCTTGTTTGACCACATCCCATAACGCGAACTGATTAACGGTGCCGCGCTCCACATACGGGCGCATCACGTTCGGGGTACTGAACCCGACAACCGCCACATCGTTGCGTTTCAGGTTTTCTTTGGCCTGAGCCGCCGCAGGCAGGGCGTTGGCATCCGGTGCGATAATCACATCCAGATCACTCCAGGCATTAAGAATACCTTCGGCAGTCTGTAAGGATTTGGTGGCATCGTTATAACCATACTGGGTGGTAACCACTTCCCAGCCCGGATGCTCGGCTTCGATTTTCGCTTTCGCTTCTTTGACCCACTGGTTCTGGTCGGTTACGGTCGGGCTGGAATAGAAGAAGGCGACTTTGGCTTTCTCTTTTTTCACCTGATCCGCTGCCATATCCACCAGGATACCGCCGAGCTGTTTCGGTGTGCCCTGGTCGATATAAATGGATCGGCATTCCGGGTTGGTGTCGGAATCCCAGGTCAGGACTTTCACACCGCGCTGCATGGCGCGTTTCAGGGACGGACATAACCCGTCCGGCGAAACGGCAGAAACAATAATCGCGTCATAACCGCGGTTAACGAAGTTGTTGATCAGCTGTACCTGACCGGACACACTCGGCTCGGTCGGGCCGTCGTAGGTGACATCGATACCGAGTTTTTTCCCGGCGTCCACAGCACCCTGGCCGCCGCTGGTAAAGAAGCCGACACCGACAAGTTTAGGAATAAAGGCGACTTTTTCTGCTGCATTCGCCCAGGAAACACATGCGAGACTTAATGCAGTGGCGAGCGCCAGTTTTTTCATGATGGGTTTCATGGTTTTCTCCATTTCGTCAAATCTGTGATAACAAACGTGTTTTACTCTGATACGAATTGCCTGTTGCGTTTACGCGCCCACCAGCCAAGGATGTGATGTCGGTGTAAAGAAACGGAACGACCAACAACGGCAACAATAAGCAGCGCACCCGAGAGTGCACTGGAGACCTGATTCGGTACGCCGATCATCTGCAATCCCTGCTGTAAAAAGCCGATCAGCAACACAGCCAGCGCGGTGCCTAATACAGAGCCGGAACCGCCGTAAATATTGGCACCACCCAGCACAACAGCGGTGATAGCAGGCATCAGGAACGATGCCCCGAGATCCGCACGGGCAGAGCCGAAATAGGACACTAAAATGACGGATGCGAGTGCAGCGGAGACGCCGACCATCGCATACAGCAGACAGATAGTGCGTGTCACCGGGAAAGCACTGTAACGGGCGACACGGGCATTCTGTCCGATTAAAAAGACATTACGGCCCGGATGGGTGCGGTGCAGATAAAACCAGAACACCAGCACGCACAGGACAAAAATGATCAGCGGCAGCGGAATGCCGAGTAAATCAAGGTTAGCAAAATCAGTGAAGGCCGCCGGGAAGCCGCCGATCCCCTCAAAGCCGGTCGCACCGGATAATCCGGAGAGCAGCAGGGCGCAGCCGCCGAACAGATACATGGTGCCGAGTGTAATCACCAGCGGGTTAACACCGGTAAACAGGATCAGCAGCGCGTTAATCAGACCGCACAGAGCGCCGGTCAGCAGCGTCAGCGGAATAGCGGCAATCATCGGTACACCGGCCTGATTGAGTATGCCGAGTACAATGGCAGTCAGCCCGATAGTGGAGCCGAAGGAGATATCCATCCCGCCGCTGACAATCACCAGGGTCAGCGGCAGCGCCACCAGACCGATACAGATAAAGTCACTGGTACTGAACAGCAGTACGTTGACATCGAGCAGGCGCGGGTTACCCATACCGAATAACAGGATTTCGAGGACAATCAGCAGCGCCAGGGCAATTTCCCAGCCGTAACGTTTGGTGATGCTCATTTTTTCGCCTCCTGCGGTGCGGAAGGATTAAGGAACCGGGCATAGCGCTGGGCGCGGAGGTTTTTCTCCAGCGCCACACGCAGACGGCCGTCAAAGACCAGAACCGCGAGTAAAACAAACCCGGCGATAAAGTCATTCCACCAGGCAGGCAGTCTGAGCAGCACCAGCACACTATCAATCTGAGTCATAAAATAGGCACCGAGGATCGCACCGACAATGGTACCGGTACCGCCGAGCAGGCTGATCCCGCCCAGCACACAGGCGGCAATGGCTTTCATTTCCAGGCCGTTACCGGTCTGATTCGGGATAAAACCAATTTGTGAGGCGAAAACAATCCCTGCGAGTGCCGCCATCATGCCGTTTACCGAGAAGGCAATGATGCGGGTGCGATCAACCGGCACACCTAACTGACGTGCGCCCTGTAAGTTATCGCCGGTGGCGTAGAAACCGCGTCCGGCAGTGGTGCGGGACAGGAACAGGGTCATCAGAATAATCAGCAGGATAATAAACCAGCCGATTGGCGACAGCCCGAGGAAGATCGGTTTTGACAGATCTTTCAGTTCCGCCGGTAAACCTTCAATCCATTTCCCGCCGGTGAGCAGCAGCATAATGCCGCGATACAGCCCGAGCGTGCCGAGGGTGGCAACAATGGCGGGGATCCGCAGCCAGGTGACCAGGATGCCGTTGAAAAATCCGGCCAGCAGACCGGCGGCGACAGTCAGCAGGATCGCCACCGTCAGCGGCAGCCCCGCATTCAGCGCGATACCGACGATCACCGCACATAACCCTGTGGTGGAGCCGACAGACACATCAATATTGCGGGTCAGCATCACCAGGGTGGCACCGATGGCCAGCAGCATCTGGATTTGCGCACTGCCGAAAATCATGGTGACGGTTTGCAGACTGAAGTAACGGGTTTCCATACCGCCGAGCAGGACAAACAGGCAGAGAATAGCAAGCAGTGCCGTTACTTCACGGTTGTTCTGGATATATTTCAGCATGATGCGGCCTCCTGTAACGGGCTGCTTTCTGTTTCTGTCTGCGGACGGTGCTCGCCGAACGCCATATGCATAATGGTGTCGGTATTCAGCTCGTTGTGCTGCAATTCCCCGGAGAACTCGCCCTGATGCATCACCAGCACGCGGTCAGCCAGCGCCACCACTTCATCGAGGTCAGAGGAGATCAGTAAAATCGCCACATTTTGTTGCGCGATACTTTGTATCAGCTGATAAATGTCATTACGGGCACCGACATCCACGCCGCGTGTCGGTTCATCAATAATCAGCAGGGACGGATTGGCTTCGAGGCATTTGGCAATCAGAATTTTTTGCTGATTACCGCCGGACAGCGTGCGTACCGTCTGTTGTCCGTCACTGAATTTAATATTGAGGGCGCGGCGGTAACGCTCGAGCAATGCATCATCCCGCGAGCGGTTGACCAGCAGCCCCTGGTGGTTATGCACCAGCGCACCGATATTCCAGGTGAGCGGGGCATCAAGAAAAAGTCCGGAGGCCTGACGGTCTTCAGGTAAACAGACCAGCCCCCGGGTGAGGCGTTTTTCACTGCTGACACCGCGCAGATTGTCACCATTGAGGAAGACCTCT
>NZ_JAODZS010000073.1:0-5509 GCF_029835375.1 Morganella sp. GD04133
TTCGGTCCGTGAAGACAGATCGTTATTCCCGGCCGCAATTTCACTGGCGCCGTTGTAAATTGCATTAACGCCGTCACGGACATTACTGACTGTCCCTGCCAGTTCACCCTGCATATAGCGCAGAGTCTCAGCCAGTTTATTCACCTCATCACAGCCGCGAATATCAATGGTTCTGGTCAGGTCTCCCCCGGCAATATGCCGGATGTTGTCAAGCACGTTATTCAGCGGTGTAATCAGTATGCGCTTAAGGGCTGACCATATACCAATCACAATAAGCAGGGTTATACAGAGTACGATAATCAGTATCCATATTGACTGACGGTCGGCTTTATCATCTTCTTTGATGATTTGTGCAATAATATCGTTATTTTTATGGCTGTATGTATCGTAATGCGTCAGATAAGCATCCTGACTGGTTTGAGTGTCCTGTAATATTGCCGTATTTAAATCACGATATCGTATTAACTGTATAAGTTCGGTAATGGTTGTATAGTAGGTGTTATAGCTGTCTTCCAGATTTGTTCTTATCTGACCATGTAAGTTTGGCGTGGAATTAAATTTTTCCCAGTCATCTTCAACGTCTTTCAGGTTTTTAATGGCGCTGTTTAAGAGTGAATCTATTTCATTCTCACTTCGTCCGGAAATAAGTGCCCTGTTGAGGTTTAATCTGGCTTGTGAAAAATTCGACCAGACATTGGATAGCAGAACATTGCGCTCATTCAGACTGAGTACCTGATGGAAAGATGAAGCGCCTCTTTCTACAGTATTAAAATACAAACCACTTGTTAATAGTTGTAATACACAGAATATAAGCAGGGTTGCAGTCAGCATAGTTGTTATTTTTAAACGGCTAAGCATTTATTTCTCTCTATATTAAGTGTATTTTTTTATGAAATCTAATACCCGCCACAAAGGGGGCTGTCACTCTTTTATGCCGGAAAAAGAACAGACGTATTCTGACGGGGCGGCATAGTGATACCGTCCGTTTTTACGGTTCCTCTTTTTATTACATAAATAAGGAAAATACACATATCAGGTTGATTATATTAATCAATTAAAAATGTTTTTCACTACTCAATCCAATCGTTTAAAACGATCGAAACCGGGATTTGTGATAGGTTGCAACTATTGATATATGTGTTTTTGATCGTTATTATTGATGTGATAAGGCAAGTTGAACTTTAAATTCAAATAGTTATTTTTATTATTCGGATAAATTAATTTTCACTCTCAATTCGGGTAAAAATATAACGTTACAATATAAAAGACACGGGTGTCATCCGGGAAGGATTGTATTCCGGATAATGACACTGTATGCAAAATGTAACCCGGGGACCGGAAAATGAATGAGAATTCTTATCAAAATACGCATAATAAGAATAAATGTGTGCCAGTGTGAATCTGAAAACAGAAACAGATAAAGCAATATGGTGTAAAAATAACGCCGTGGCAGCAATAAAATCTGCGTACTATCATAATTAACACTGGATTCATATACATCATTACTCACGTCAGATGATATGATAATGTTCAGGCTGTCTGGCAGCATTAATGATGAAAAACAGAAAAAAGGACTTATATAATGCGTAAAAAACTAAAGCAGTGGTTTAAAAATAAGCGCAAACAACCGTCTCAGAAAAAAATAACAGATGTAGTATCAAATACTATCAGCACGGAAATATCAGCCAGTGATATAGCGGAGAAATCCTATGATAAGTTGTTGTGTCAGCATTTAATTTCTGGTATCAGTGCGGTAGAAATTATTCGTGATTCATTACTTAATTCCAGCCAGCGTTTGATGAAGGAACTGGTCACTGTCGATGAACTTAATCAGAAAAATGAAAGCGTCAGACGGGAGATGAATCAGCTCTCTGAATTAGTGCATCGCATTGAGCAACATACCAGTGAAAATATCACCTATGTTGATGAGCTTATTTCTGTACTTGGCGGTATAAATAGTAATATTGATGAAATAAATAGTCTTTCAAGGCAAACAAACCTGCTGGCAATAAATTCAGCTATTGAATCGGCTCATGTCGGCGCAAGAGGTGCCGGATTTTCAGTAATTGCAAAAGAAATTAAACAATTGTCGTCAGGCATTCAATTTCAGGCAAAGAATATTACGGCATTAACACTGGATATCAATCAGCATGCAAAAAGCATCAGTACCAGTGCGGAGAAAAATTATCAGTCTATTAATGATATTCGTTATGCGACAGAACAGGCCTGTATAATGTTACAGCAGACCATTGAACTTTCTGCTCATATGCAGGAAATTATTCGTTTCATTGCTACCCAGCAATTTCTTAATACAGTCAAATTAGATCATGTGATCTGGAAGATTAAAGTGTATGAATTAATTTTTAACCGCGATGAAACCTCTGAAGTTAACAGTCATACCGATTGTCGTTTAGGGAAATGGTTTTATGGTGAGGAAGGGCATAAATTCTCACACCTCAGTTGTTTTTCTGAGCTTGAGGTACCTCATGAAAAAGTACACCGTTCCGGCCGGGAAGCGTTACTGGCATTCAGATCAGGCGATGATGAACGGATGAATATCAGTTTAAATAATATGGAGCAAGCCAGTACATTAGTGATTAAACGGCTTGATGAGTTGTTATTACAGATACAGCCACACTAATCCCTTATAACGTTTATCGTTATGTGATTTGGATTTTGTCATTTTAATCTAATCAGTAAAATGATGTTATGGTTTTATTTGATTTAAGCTGAATGTATTAAGTTATCGTATCAACATGATTTAAGAGAACGACGTTAATGCTGATAAAGCCCGAAAGAATAAGTGCTTGTTTTATTCGTTATGATATACAACCTGTTTATAAAGATGTAATTATCCGTATTATCACATCAGAAAAAATTTTCTTTTTTTGTCATTCACAATTTGATCATACTGATGATTTTCTTAATCAGTTAGTGCCCGGAGATAACATAATTGCAGCCGGGCACCTGTTAAATAATGGCGGCTATTGGCTTCATTGGGCTATAAAAGACAAAAATAATGAGTTAATGCCCGAAAATAAATATGATGAAAGTCAAAATTTACTTAACTACCTGGCTTACGGTTCATTATTCATGTCAGTGAGCCTTTTGATGATTATTTGCGGTGCAGATTCAATCTTTATCGGGCTGTTTTTTCTGTTTTCACTTTTGATGAATATCTTTTTTGCAAAAGAATTAGTTATGTTTGCAATCTCTCCTTTCAATGAATCAGTTGATATTTATCAGAGGGAGAGAAATATTATAGATAAACCTTTTTCTGATAAAAAAATCCATACGCTGATAAAAAAGCATGAGAAAAAAATATTTTCATTTATCAGTCTGTTTTTATTCGAAAGACAAAAAAAACTGTTTTCAGTCGATAACTATGAACTTATTAATAAGAGAGCTGAAAGCATCGGGCTTAGCGTCAGGTGGTTAGATGTTGATGAAGTACAAATACAGAGTAATATGAATGTTACCAGTTTGAGGGTTAATAATGTCAGAAGAACAGTTGAGATACCAAACAATTATTTTCTGATTAGTGATGGTGACAGTGACTTTTATTGTAAAACTCATCATGGTTATCAGCTCGGAGCAGTATTAACGAAAATAGAGCATCCTTTTTTTGTTGCGGTGAATGATAAAGTTGAAGTGATCAGTAATGTCGACAATAATCAGATAATCGGTCTTTATAATCACACTAATAAATCCGCCTATCTGTTCAGGTCGGACAGACATATTGATTACAGTGAAATAGCGCCGAAATCGATATTAGCATCAGCAATACTTATGTTTTTTATCATATTTATTCCTTGCCTGATGATTTTATTATATTTGGGGGCAGGGTTTGCCGGAGTTATTATTTCATTTTTTATGAGTATTTCTCTTCCTGCCATTATTTGTTTTTTATTATTTTTAAAAAGAAAACGATACACTAAGCGAAAAAATCCGGACAAGTTTTCACTGGTGGAAAACTATATGCAATATCGTTTAGACCTGAATAATAATAAAAGCAGTATCAATATTGTATATAACACCGGAGGTCTCAGCAGATTTAATACGACTGCATCAGATAATAAAAAGATGAGGAGAAAATTAATGTAATAGCAGATAGCCGTCATCAATTATGGCGGTTATGGTCGTTGTACTGGCAGGCACGCTGCCGGAATGGAAGTTTCACTTTACGGACGACGATTTTCTCTATTTATAGTCTGAGTTTCAGCATGGAAAATACAGGGTTCTTTTATATGATCTGAAAAAATGGCAATTTTCTTATTATTTACAGTATGTTATGTTATTTCTTTAATAAATATGGGTATTTGTTTTTTATCCGGTTTATTACGCTGAGTAAATCTTACTTTATCATCTATAAAAGTTAAATATTCTGCTCACTGTCCGTTTAAATTCACGGTCGCGCTGAACAAAGCGGTTTCGCTGTTGTACAACGCCCTGGCGGCGGGTGAGATGCTGCCTAAGGTACAACTGAAATGGTACCGCACCTCTGTTGAAGGTAAGCAGGAGCACTTCTTCACCACCGCACTGGAAGATGCCACTATCGTCAATATCGACTGCAAAATGCCGCACTGTCAGGATCCGCAAAAAACGGATTACACGCAGCTGATTGAAGTCTCGCCGTCCTACCGCAAAATCAGCTGGGAACACACCGTCGCAGGCACTTCCGGTGCTGATGACTGGCGTGCGCCAATCGAAGCGTAATGTGCTCACTGACACCACACATTTCTCTTCTGATCCGCCCGGAAATGTGGAGCATGACGCTCAATCAGGACAGCCGTATCTTCCGGAAGCAATCGGTACTGAAGACAGGGAAGAGGTCAAAAATAACGAAATCTCAAAAAGTGTGTGTAGCTGAAACGGGTGTGCTTACATACAAAGTAAATAAGAGACAGGCTTATGAGAGGGTACGGATGTCTTTAACAGTAACGACCGGAAATCTACTGTAGCCGGAAAAGGAAAAAGCCCCGCTTTTCAGCGAGGCCTTATAAATAGTGGTGCCGGACTCAGAATGAAACCCGATGTTTAATTCATTGATATTTATTGTTTTATCGAAAGTTGCAAACAAAAGGGCCCCCGTTAGGGCCCCGAGATGTTTTTGCATTGATTTTGAAGTTGAACAAGGTATTTTCCTGTCCCATCTTAAATTACAGTTTGGGTTCGTAGCGCGGAATCGTACTGGTTACCAACTTCAAGGATACTTTTTATCATCACTTAAGAATTTTAGCATAATTTTATCAAATTAATATTCTCCATTGACATTGATACGTTCAATGTTAGTTGAACAGATGAGTTCATGGCGATCCGTTAAGACTTCAGCTTCAGTTTGCATGGTATTTTTTCCGTAAAAAAGCAAACACGCCCACCGATGGACGGCAGGTACATTATGTAGAAGAAATAAAAAATTCGCATTTTAAATATAATTAAACTAGTAAATTAATATCGTAAGTTTCTAATAAAACAATTAATCATTGAATAATAAAAATATTCCCCCCCC
>NZ_JAODZS010000074.1:0-4650 GCF_029835375.1 Morganella sp. GD04133
GCTGACCGTCCTTATCATAACGTACTGTACCGGCAACAACCGTCAGACGATAGCCGATTGAATGAGAGACAGAGGATAAACAGCGTGTCAGCGTTCTGGCTGACAACGGTAAAACTCTGGCTTTTTTGTCCTGAAATAAATCTTCACGCAGCCCATTTTTCATCGGACGCAGCTGACCGTCCGGAAACAGTTCAGGCCAGTACCGGGTAATAATCCCCAGTGCCTCAATGATATTCATCCGTTTTTTCGGCGGTGTCGGCGGAACCGGGACTTTTTCAGGCTTCACCGCTGGCGGTTCAGGTTTTTTGGCTTTTTTGACGGGTGCAGGGGGCTTTGCGGCCGGAGCCGCTTTGTTTTTTTTCGGTCGCAGGACAGCATCTATCCGCTGTTTTCTGCGGAACACCGGCTGTATCGGGGTATCTTTGCTTTTTTCCGGCTCTGCTTTCGGTTTACGGTTCAGCGTGAGAACGGGACGGGATATATCAGTCATTACGGGTTCCTGCCGGTATTAATTTATCATTCTTAAATACCATCAAAAAGAAAATCAATCGCCGCTTTTATTTCTGTACGATAAAGAGAGGCATCACAAAACACAATACCCAGAGAACGGGCGGGAATACTGGCCATTTCATGTGTCATGACTGCATATTCTTTATCATCGGTCAGTCTGATAAGCGGAACCAACCGTTTGGGACGAGTGCCTGCGGGATAATTTTCAACGGGTAGCAGGGGAATCACAATCCTGCGGTTCAACTGACCGATAATATCGCTTGTTACATCAAGCAACATAGGATAGACAGCACTTTTCCCGGTATTATTGTATACAGTGAACTGCATTCTTAGAATGTCCTGTATTCATCGCTGAAACAACCATGTTCATCATGAAACCGGTTGAGTGCTTCCAGGGCTTCACTATTTTCCTCCTGCCATTTTTTCGCTTCATACCGGCGTAGTTCCGCATCAAGCGCAGCTGTCAGGGTTGCACTGAGATTAATTCCGGCCTCCCGCGCACGACTGAGCAAGACTCGCTCTACAGTCATGGTAACGCTTTTGGTTACCCGTTGTTTTATAGCCATAGATTCCTCGCACCAATCATCGTGTAATATACACGGTTAATTAAGCGTAGTATAACACGAAAAAAGTAATGCATCTTAAAAAACGGGTGTAGACTATCCCATTATCAAATACACCGGACGTCCGGGATATACGCATCAGGAGCCTGCGCTGAGTTTAACAATCCGTATCACTGTCCGTTCTGAAACATCACACAACCTTGCGGTATCACGGATACTCTGTTTATTTTTGACACGAAGTTCGATGATTTTTTGATGCAACTGTTCATCAGCCCGGCGTCCCCGGTATTTTCCGGCCACCTTCGCTTTCGCAATCCCTTCTTTCTGACGGCGGCGGCGATCCTCATAGTCTTTGCGGGCAATAGCAGCCAGCATATCCAGCATCATCCCGTTAACCGCCTTAAGCATTGCCCGGGTAAACTCATCACCGGCAGGTGATGTCAGCGCCATATGGCTCGTCGGGAGGTCAAGACTGACAACCACCAGGTTTTTTTCACTGATAAGGCACTTTAATTTCTGCCAGCCGTCCTCATCCATGCGCGAAAGGCGATCAACCTGCTCGATGAGAATAATGTCACCGGGTGCTGCATCATCAAGCAGCCGTAAAAGTGCCGGTCGCTGAAGTGACGCCCCGGAAACATTTTCTGTGTACCAGCTTGCCATCCGGAATCCTTTTTCTTCCACAAAGGCTTTAATCCTGTTTTTTGCCCTGAGAGCATCCTGCTCTTTCGTTGATGCGCGAAGATAACCGTGAATGTACATTTTTCACCCGTTTATGACACTTAAATGATGATCATAACATACATGACAGATAGATAATGATCTAATGGGAAAATGGCAGCATTTCAGGCTGTGATACTGGGGTACACCTAAAAATTCGCAAAGCTGGTTCCGGCCAGCTTATTTTGTGCCTGTTACTCGGCAGAATAGGCGTTTTACTAATCTACACCATGATGCGACACTGCGTGTACAAATATGTACACGATAGTACCACGAGGTGTTATAATCTCTCAGCGTGCACAAGTCGCGCGAGCGAGAAACCAGCTTTGCAATTCTGCAAAGCCCTATCCAAGGAGCAACGAGATCGCTGTTCTCGCCAGTAGATCTCACTTTAAGTGGAAAAAAATATGACTCAGACCATGTCGCAGAAACTTGCCAGAGACAGTCTTGGAAATGCACAAACTTTTGAAGGAGGTATGTACGTCACAAAAAACGGTGTAGCAGAGCTTTTCATTCAGACCGCCGCAGAACGTCAGGTGGAACTGAGAGAAATTGAACAGGAAAGAAATATAAACGCCCTTTTTAAGCTGGCAATGATGGCTAAAAAGGAAATCGCAGATGGCAAAGGCATGACCCCCGAAGAGGTCTTAGGGAGGCTACGTGCCGCAAGAAAATAATAGTGAGGTATTGAGTGTCAAATCAGTTTTCAGTTGTAGTCACGCCATTGGCGCAGCAGTGTTTGGAAGATATTGAATCATATAAAAGTGGGACTATCGGGCAGCAGCAGGCAGCGAGTTTTGTCGATAACCTACTAACAGAATCCGTTGCGAACATTACTGAAGATCCTCATCGGTATCGCTTTAACGTATACCTTTCAGATCGTGGTTTGATGTTGCGTGAAAGGCTTGATGTAGAAGGTGAGTATCGTGTGCTCTACGATTTTGACGGAGCGAATATTGAGATTCTGCTTTTTGTTAGTATGAAGCAAGATTTTGGGAAATTGCTTTATCGTTATAACATACTGAAATGATGCCCAATGCCCGGTTATACCGGGCTTTTTTATGTCTGTTTTAAGGTATTCGGTAGAATGGCGTTTTAGCGAATCACGGTTGTATGAAGAACAGATTTACCAATGCATAGGGTTCCGATCATCAAATCGAGGTCACAGCCAATTAGGTTGGCTTAAACGTCATGCGTATAAATTAACCAAATATAAATTAAGTCGTTATCATAAGTGCAATGCAGTCTTACTCTCTTCCTTTTAACCTTATGTCGTATTGGTGCATCAGCTAAATGGCTTTTTTGGTTAACACCTCTATTTCGCTAAAGGGCATCACCTTTGTGTCGTTGATCCCCACGTATACTCAAATATCATAATTTCTGATAATTGCAAGATACCTGATTAAGGTTTTTATATTTGAATGAATAACCAAAATTTATTTCTTCGTTTTCTTTATGACCTATATACATTTCATTTGAAATATCAGATAAAACAAATAAAGACAATATAGTATCATTTTTGCGAAAAACATATTTTTCAGGAATATTATACTGTCTGATATTTTCAGATAAATAACAACGTTCTTCAAACCCAACGCCAATTTTAGTTATTACTTTATCAGCACCACGCCCAACTATTATAATAATTAGAATAACAGCAACCGTAACAAAGGATAATAAAAATATATTACTCTTGATAAAATCAAATTTTATTTGATTTTTTAGTGAGCAAACAACAAAAAAATAATAAAAAAACGATAGTATTATACCTAAACGTGATGAAAGATTTATTACATTCAAAACAGAAAAAAACAAACAAGCAATAACATAAATTTGAGGGGTTATTAAAAAAAATGAATAAATTATTAAAAATGATTTTATTTTACCAGCAGTCTTCTTTACCAACGCGCAATAAAATGGAATAGGTAGAATGGAAAATAAAAATATTAGAAATATACTATAATCCTTATATATCATGATTAGCAGTGATAAAAATGGAAATATAGCCATCAATGGCAATAGTATTTTTGTTTCTATAAAAACAACTTTTATAGTTGGTTCTATTACAAGAACCCACTTATGAAGTTTATATATAAAAAACAAAGAAAGTAATATAAAAAAAATAGATAGCACTACAACAGTCGTATGTAATACACCCATTGCTATAAATATTTGTGATTGCATCATTTTATAAAAAGGTATACCATACTCATTACAATAAACAAATAATGAAACAGCACCTAAAAATGAAATTAATAATGTGAATATAGAAACGAAACCTACATAATTACTTTTCATACCATCTAACCCATTGTATTTGTTTACATAAGTTATTTTTAAAAAAAAGATACATTTTACCAAATGTTATAACGGGATTGTTGAAAATAATCTCCAAGACTGCCTTTTTCTCAACCGTGACAGACGTTTCACGCAAAACAGCCCCCACATTGAATACTTGATTGACAAAGGCAGATCGCTCCCGTACCCGAAACTTGGGCTCGTCATAACGGAGCCAATCATCAAAGTCCTGGATGGGGTTTGATTAACCAGTTTCGTAAACAGAACATAACTAAACCTGATAATCTAGCCTGAGAGGCAATAACACCTTGAAATATAATACACAGTCCAAGACACCACAAAAACCTCACTCAATAGTTTTGTTTTTAATTTTATTTTGCATCATAACTTTATTAAAAATTAACGTTACATCAAGATTATCCTGTACTTTAAAAAGAGCATAGTTGTCATAATAATCATGATATCCATGGGATATTAAAAAATTGCCAAACGTCTCTTCTGACATATCATCAAATGAATTATATGAGAATGGTGTATATCCAGGTATAAAGCCATAATT